>SYAK01000043.1 GCA_005788935.1 Pseudomonadota bacterium | reverse complement strand
TCGTCGCGGTGGCGCCCGTGAACCCGGCCGACGGCGTCGCCGACCTCGCGGTCGCGGCGGTCGTCGTGCAGGGCGAGCAGTGGACGGTCAAGGGGGCGGTGCTCGCGCGCGACCTGCTCGCGGCAGCCGTCGAGGGCGGGGCCGCGGGCAAGCCGCTGCTCGGGCGCTGAGGGGCCACCGTGACGCCACCCCGCCCTGCCATCTGTCGCGACTGCAGGAAACTCATGGGACTCGAGCGGGTGTGCCCGTGGTGCGGCGGCCCGCCTGCTGCAACAGGCGCGCCGCGGGTTGTCCGCGTGCGACGCGAGGGCGTCGAGGATCAGGCCGGAGGCGCCCTCGTCACACCGATCCTGCTCGTCGTGATGGTGGCGCTCTATGCCGGGGCCATGCTCGCGGGCGGCGCATCGTCCGGGGATGGCGGCGCCCTCGACCTCATGAGCCCGGGCCGCGACCTGATGCAGCGCCTCGGCCTCGTGCGCACGCCACTCGTCCTGCACGGGGAGTGGTGGCGGCTCATCGCAGCCATCTTCCTGCACCTGTCGCTGCTGCACCTGCTCTTCAACGGGATGGCGCTCTGGAATCTCGGCCGCGCGGTCGAGGCGGACTTCGGGCGGGCGGCGTTCTGGTGCGTGTTCCTGATCTCCGGCGTGGCTGGTTTTGCGGCCGGGTTGCCACTCGCGGGGACCGCCCTCGACGTCCCGGCGACCGCGGGGGCCTCTGGCGGCATCTGCGGGCTCATCGGGGCCATCCTCGCGCGGCGGCGCATCACGGACGGCGACTTCGACGCGCCGGTCACGCGCATGGCGGCACAGTTTGCGCTGTACACGCTGATCTTCGGCCTGATCATGCCTGGCGTGAACAACGTGGCCCACGGCGGGGGCTTCGTCGCCGGGCTGCTGCTTGGCGCCTTGTACGCTGCGGCAGAGGACGGGCGAGCAGCCCCGATGGTCTGGATCGCGACGGCCATCGCCGCGCTCGCGGTGTCGCTCGCGGCCGCCTGGGCCATGCTCGACTCGGCCGAGCGCGTCGCGGGCCCCGAGGTCCTCAGGATGGACAACTGCATCCGCGAGGTCGTGACGACGTGGCAGGGGCTTGGGCCTGGCGAGCAGCGCGGCGGGCCCGACATCGCCTGTCTCACCGCCACAGTCCCCTTCCGCGACGAACCCGAGGCGATGGACGCGCTCCGTGGTCTGCGGGTCGCCTGCGAGCGCCTCGGCGAGGCCCTCGACGCGGGGGACGCCCGCATGTGGGATGCGGCATTGACCTCGCTTGACAGGCATTTTCGCGACTGGCGTGGCTGGATCGCGCACAACCTCGATCGATTCGAGCTGCGTTTCCAGTAACATGCAACGCACCGCGCTAGTCGACGCCCACTGCCACCTCAACTCGGAGCGCCTCGACGCCACGCCGACCGCGCTTCTCGCAGAGGCGGCCGAGGCCGGCGTCGACGCGATCGTGATGGCAGGCGTCGACCCCGCGTGCTGGGCGAGCCAGCAGGCCCTGGTCCGGGCCTTCCCGGGGCGCGTGCACCCGGTCTTCGGGCTGCACCCGCAAGTCATCCCGGGGCTCGACGCGGGGGCTGTCGATGCGGCACTCGGGGCGCTCGACGCGCTGCTCGGGCGGTGTCGGCCCGTGGCGCTCGGCGAGACCGGTCTCGACCGCCTGACCCCCGAGGCGCAGGCCGCGCTCCCGCTTCAGGAGGCGGCCTTCGCGGCCCAGCTCGGGCTCGCGCGTCGCCACGCGCTTCCCGTGGTGCTGCACCTGCTGCGCGCCGAGGCCCCCGCCCTCGCCCTCCTCCGACGCGTCGGGCTCCCACCTCGCGGCGGGGTCGTCCACAGCTTCTCGGGGGCCGCGCCGTTCGCGCGGGCCCTCGTCGACCTCGGGTTGCACGTGTCGTTTTCCGGGACGCTGACGCTGCCCCAGAGCCGCCGACTGCGCGAGGCCGCGCGCGCAGTGCCTCGGGACCGCCTGCTTGTCGAGACCGACGCGCCCGATCAGGTGCCGTGGCCCGCGCGCCAGGATGGCCCGCCGCGACCGAATCGCCCCGCCCATCTGCGACACGTCGTGGCGGCCCTCGCCGAGGCCCGCGGGGAGCCCTTCGAGGCCGTCGCGGCGATCACGGCCGAGAACGCGCGCCGGCTCTTCGACCTGCCGCCCTTCCCTGTGCCGTCGGCGTGACCACCCTGCCCGGATGACGACACCGCGCGCCGATCGCCCCTTCGACCTCATCCTGCTCGGCGCCACCGGCTTCACTGGCCGACTCGTGGCGCAGGCGCTCACCGCCGAACCCGGCCTGCGCTGGGCCCTTGCGGGTCGCGACCCCGCGCGCCTGGCCCGCATCCGCGACGCGCTGAGCGCGCACCACCCCGGCCTCGCGACCCTGCCGCTCATCGTGGCCGACAGCGGGGACGCGGCCTCGCTCTCCGCGCTCGCAGACCAGACACGCGTCGTCTGCACGACCGTCGGACCCTACGACCGCCTCGGCGGCCCACTCGTTGCGTCATGTGTTGCACTCGGAACGGACTACTGCGATCTGACCGGCGAGGTGCCATTCATGGCGCGGATGATCGCCGACCACGACGCCGAAGCGGGCCAGCGCGGCGCCCGCATCGTCCACGCCTGCGGCTTCGACTCCATCCCGAGCGACCTCGGGGCCTGGCTCGCGCAACATGCATGCCGCCGCGTCTTCGGTGCCCCAGCGGCCGTCATCTCGTTTCAACTGCAACGAGCGAGCGGCGGCTTCTCGGGTGGGACCGTCGCGAGCATGCTGGAGATCGGCGCGAACATGGCCGCCGACCGGGAGCTTGGGCGCCGCATGGCCAACCCCTGGGTCCTCGCACCCGCACGGCCCGCCGGTTGGCCGCGGGCCCCGCGCGACACATTCCCGCCGCGGCGCGACGCGTCGACGGGCCGGTGGCAGGCACCCTTCCTGATGGCCTCCGTCAACAGCCGCGTCGTGCGGCGCTCGCAGGCGCTCCTCGGGCTCGCGGACGGGCTCGACTACGACGAGTCGACCGACTGCGGCCCGGGGCTCGCGGGTCGGGCGCGGGCGCTAGCCATGACAGCTGGCCTCGCCGTTGGTTGGCGGGCTGTCATGAGCCCACTCGCGCGGCGCGTGCTCGGGGCGACGGTCCTCCCCGCACCTGGCGAAGGACCGTCTGAGGCGGCCATCGCCCGCGGCGCCTGGCGGGCCCGGGTTCTGGCGTGGCGGACCGCGGAGGGTCGGAGCGGACCGCCCGACGTCATCATCCGCCTGTCGGGCGAGCGCGACCCGGGCTACGGCTCGACCTCGGGTATGCTCGCCGCCGCCGCGGTCAATCTCGCGTTCGAGCCCCCTTTCGCCGGCTTTGCCGGTGGGGTGCTGACACCTGCAACCGCGCTCTGCGGCCCGGTCGAGGCAGCCCCGCTGCCCCCCATCTTCAGCCGCCTCGCACGGGCCGGGGTCCGCTTCGAGGTCGAGACCCCGACACGCTGACGCGCGCGCTCAGGGCTTGCGGCAGGTCGTCGCGTCGAAGAAGCCCCCGTCGGCCCGCACCCCGGGAGACGCGAAGCGGTCGCCGAGCGCTGGGTGAAGCGCCACGGGCGACAGCGAGCATTCCGGCACGCGCACCCAGCTCTTGCCAGACCCGCTCGGGTTGCCGACGATCTGGTCGATGACGGTGCCGGTCGTGAGCTTCAACGCGACCGTCTCGCTGCCGCTGTCGTTGAGGCCGAGGTCCCCGGTCGAGGCCTTGACCACCATGACGCCAGTCGGGCCCGCCGCGGGCGTACCGCCGCCGAAGATCACGATCGCCGCACCCGGTGGCAGACACATCGCCGCGAAGACGTGGCGGCGCCCCGTGCTCGTGCCGTCATGCAGCTCGAGACCCGCGAGGCTCAGGGGCACGGCCGACGGGTTGACGACCTCGACGAACTCGTCCTGGGTCGCGGAGATGGCGCCATCGCCATTGAAGTCGATGTTGCCGGGCTGGCGCAGCACCTCGTTGATGGCGAGGTCCCCGGGGCCTGGCGTCGCGCAGTCCGGACCGGGCTCGACGTCGGTCGCGGTCGTGGAGTCGGTGGCCGCGGCGTCGGCTGCCGTGGCCGTGTCTGAAGGGACGGAGGCATCAGCTGCGGGGAGATCGCCGCTGCCGCAGTCCGGGAAGGCCGCCCCCGAGGCGCAGAGGCCAGGGCTCATGCGGCGCCCGCCTGCGGAGGAACGCGCCGTGTGGCGCAGGAAGGCCGACGTCGCGTCGAGATCGGTCGCGCGGGTGATGGACTGGTCGCCGTCGGCGAGGCTGCCATAGGCCACCTCGGCCATCAGGGCGTCCTCGTGCGAGGTCAGACGCACCGTGTCCCCCGTGTTGTTGAGCGAGAGCGAACTCGTCCCGCCGAGCACCACGGCCCCGCCGAAGTCGCCGCCACCCGCATGCTTGCCGAAGACAAGCAGCACCTGCTGCGGTGCGAGGCATGTCCCGTCGGGGACGCGGACCGTCTTGCCTGACGCGTCCGCGATCTTGAAGCCGCCGATGTTCAAGGATTGTGAAGAAATGTTAACAATCTCGACGAACTCGTCCCCGTCGCCGACCGCGCCGTCCTGGTTCGCGTCGCAGACCGTCTCCGAGCCCTGGGTCCCGGGATCCGCGAGCAGCTCGTTGATGACGAGATCGCCGGCCATGGGGCGGTCGGGGCAGGCGGCGGGCGTCACGTCCGGGACCGCCACGTCGCTCGTCGCGGCGCCATCACCCGCGACGGTCGCGTCGTCTCCCGGCGTCACCGGCGGCGCCCCGCAGTCGGGGAAGGACCGCGCGTTGCCGCAGGTTCCGGGCGAGAACGGCGTCCCGAAGACGTCCTTGTGCAGCGCGAAGGCGGCCGCCGAATCGAGCTCGGTCGCCCGCACGAGCGCGCTGTCGCGCCCGCCCTCGGCGCCGTACGTGACGGTCTGCGTGATGTTGCCGCCCATGCGCAGCGTGAGGCTCGCGCCCGTATTGGTGAGGCCTGGCAGGCCTGCCGAGCCGAAGAGGACGCGCGCCCCCATCGGCGCGAGGCACCCCTCGCCGAGCGCGACCTTGCGGCCGCCCACCCAGAGCTCGACGCCGTTCATCGCGACCGGGCGCGTCGCCACGTTGACGACCTCGACGAATTCGTCGTCCGACGTGCTCGCGGTGCCATTGCCGTCGGCGTCCGAGCCTGCGGGCGGGTCCGCGAGCAGCTCGTTGATGACGAGGTCGGTGACGCCAGGCGGGTCGCACTCGGCGGGTCCGGGGGGCGTCACGGGATCGGTCGCGGCGCAGTCCGGGAAGGCGCGCCCGTTGCCGCAGGTGCCCGGCGAGTAGGCCGTCCCGTACTTGTCGGCATGCAAGGTCAGCGCGCTGTCGGCCTCGAGCTCGGTCGCGAGCACGAGCGCGCTGTCACGCCCACCCTCGGCCCCCCAGGCGACGCGCTGAACCTCGGTCCCGGACTGGACGAGGGCCACCGAGCCGCCGCTGTTCGTGAGCGACGGCAGCCCCTGGCCGCCATAGATGACGACCGCCTCGAACGGGTTCAGGCAGCGCGCCCCGAGCGACATGCGCTTGTCACCGACGACGAGTTCGACGCCGCTCAGCGAGACCGGCTTGATGGCGAGGTTCACGAGCTCGACGAACTCGTCATCGGAGGTGCTGGCAGCCCCGTTGCCATCGACGTCAGCGCTCGCGGGCGGATCGGCGAGGAGCTCGTTGATGACGAGCTCGCCCGGGGCGGGCGTCGCGCAGTCGAGGGTCACGTCAGCGAGCGGACCGGTCGCGTCGGCGCCGCCAGCCCCGAGCGAGCACAGCCCGACGCGGCACTGACGTCCCGCCGGGCAATCGGCGTCGGTCTTGCAGTCGTTGCTGCCGCATGCGGCGAGCTGAGCGGCCGCAGCGGCGGCGAGGAGCAGGAGGGGCCTGGCGAGGGACATGGGGACTCCCGGCGGTCGGAATCGCGGCGCGCGCACGGCGCCAGCTCACGCCAGATTACGCAACTCGCCTCGCGGGCTCAAGGCCCGATTCGACGACCAGCCGAGCCGCTGCCTGAAATGACCGCGGGGCGCCAGGGCCTCTTGACCCTCGACGCCCCGTGCGGCCCGAGCAGCGGATGCAGCGGTTCAGCGCACCTCGGCGTGGGCCTTGTCGGTGATGAAGCGACCGCCGCGGATGGTGATGACCTCCTGACCCGTCGCCTTGACCGTGCCGACGCCGTCGACCTTGAACTCGCCGGTCCCGACGCAGACGAAGAGCGAGAGGGTCAGGCCGCGGAGGTTCACGTCGCGCGACATGGCGGACGAGGTGACGGTCATCGGGTAGGCGCGCTCGTCCTCGTTGCGGACGTCGACCGCGGAGGCCGAGGCGGCCGAGAAGAGGGTCATCGAGGCGAGGGCGGCGGCGGCGAGGCGGGTGAGCGACTTCATGGTGGGCATCCTTGGGCAGCGGGGTTCGTGCGGCGGGGTTCGGCTGCGTCAGCCGGGGATGCATGCCCTGTCGACCGCCCGGACCCGCGCCTTGAGGAAAACCGACACGGCCTGTCGCATTTCCTCGCGCGCCCGCTCAGGGGGCGGCGAGCAGGGCGTCCTGCGCGCCGTAAAGGTCGCCCTCGCCCGCGTTCGAGCTCCAGACGTAGCGCATGCTGCGTCCGTCAAGCACCGCGTTCCACGGGAGGCCAATGGACCCATCTGTATAGGTGTTGATGGCACCAAACAGCGTCGACCACGCCGCGCGCCCGTCGTGATCGATGAAGGTGTTTGCCGGGTCGAGGCCCTTCGCGAGCGCGTACTCCCGGCAATAGGCGAGGCTTGGTGCCGCACCGCCACGGTCCTCGCCGAGCACCACGACGAGGTCGAGGCCCGCCTCGGCGAGCTGCCTCGCGCGCGCGGCGGCCTCGGGGACGAAGGCCTCGCAGGCCCCGCACCAGCCAGCCGATGCGACGATCCACGTGGCCTTGTGGTGTCCGCAGCGGTCATGCAGGTCGACCGCCTGCCCGTCGCAGTTCGTGAGCGTCATGTCGCGGATGTTCTCGCCGAGGTTGCGCCCCGTCCCCTCAGCCACGCACGACCCTACTGCGACAGGGAGTGCCGGGACCGGGATGTCGAGGTGAAGGTCGCCGACGCACCAGGTCCGGGCGTTCGTAAAGGTCAGGATGTCGCCCGTGGCGGCGTCGATTCGGACCTGACGCAGGACGAGGCCGCGCAGCGCTCCGACGAGGCGGGCCTCGGGCAGGCCGGGGGCCTCGAGTTCGAGCGTGCCCGCGACTGGCGCCCAGGTGAAGCCGCAATCGACGTCGTTGCAGAAGGTCTGCCCGCGCAGGAAGACCGGCCCGCCCGAGACCTCGGCGCCTGGCAGCGGGCGCGACACCGGGCCAGGCGCCACACCGGCCCACAGGAGGCCGTGGTTGAGCTCGAGGACGAGGCGGTCGAAGGGCGGCTCGGCGCCGATGTTGGCGATTGCGTAGCGCACTCGGAGGCTTCCGGCCGCCATCCGCGGGACCGCTGTCGCGACGGTCGCTCCGAGCCCCATCTCGTCGCAGGCGTCGCCCTCGAGCGCGACACAGGCGCCGTCACCGCAGAAGGTGCCCTCGCGGCACGTGCCGCAGCTGGTGCCGCAGCTCGTCTCACCGCAGCGATCGCCGCCGCAGCTGCAGGCCGCCTCGGAGCCAACGCCAGGTGCGTCCGACGCCCCACCGCAGGCCGCGAGGGCGGCGACATTCATCGTCATCAGCAGGACGGCAGATGGAAGGTGCGGGCGCATGGAGCCTCCGGGCAGGGCGGGTACGGGCGGGCGCGCGGGCGGCCTGAGCGCCGGTCGGGGCGCGCGCGTGCCCGGGCCGTCTGGAGCGCACCTCGGGTCGGGCGCGCGGGTGTCGGCCGATGAGGGCTACACCTTTCGCGCGGTCCGGTCTATCCTGCGCCCATGCGCGCCCTCATCCTCGTCGACCTCCAGAACGACTTCCTCCCCGGTGGGGCCCTCGCCGTGACCGACGGAGACGCGGTGGTGCCCGTCGCCAACCGCCTCGCGAGGCGCTTTGACCGCGTCGTCGCGACCCAGGACTGGCACCCCGCCGACCATGGCAGCTTCGCTGTCCGCCACCCCGGCCGGGCCCCAGGCGAGGTCATCGACCTCCACGGACTGCCGCAGGTCCTCTGGCCGGTGCACTGCGTCGCGGGGACCCCGGGCGCGAGCTTCGCGTCGGCCCTCGACGTGGCGTCCGTCCAGGCGGTCTTCCGCAAGGGTAGCGACCCGACTGTCGACAGCTACAGCGGCTTCTTCGACAACGGGCGCCGCCACGACACCGGACTTGGCGCGTGGTTGCGGGCCGAGGGCGTGACCGACGTGGCGGTACTCGGCCTCGCGACCGACTATTGCGTCAAATGGACGTCGCTCGATGCGTGCTCGCTCGGGCTCCGGACGTCGCTCATCGTCGATGGATCGCGGGGCGTCGAGCTCGCGCCAGGCGACTGCGAGCGCGCTGTCGCCGAGTTGCGGGACGCGGGCGTCGCGATCACGACCTCGGACGCGTGGTGAGCCCGCGCACGGGCGCGCGCCCGGAGAGAACGCGGTGACGTACCTGCTGACCGCGCTCTGGGCCGTCCCGTCTGGCGTCTTCTGGTTCATCAACGCCGAAGCCATGGTGGTGGTGCAGGTGAAGGACCACCCCGACCTCGCGCCGTGGTCGATCGCGCTCGCGGCGACGGTCGGGCAGATGGTCGGCTACGCACTTCTTTATCTTTTCGCCGGCTTCTTCCTCGCGCGCTTCGGTCTCGTGCGGCGGGCTGTCGCGCGCTACAAGGAGCGCTGGGCCGAGCGACGGAGCCCCGGGGCGCGCGCGGGCGACGCACCCGAGCGTGCCGGGCTCGCGACCTGCTTCGTCTTCGCGAGCGGAGGCCTCGTGGGCCTGCCGCCGCTCCTTGCGCTCTTCGCCATCTACGGCTCGGCGCGTGTGGGGCCCGTCCAGACGCTCGTGCTCTCGGCCGCCCCGTTCCGATTTGTCTGGTACCTCGGCTGGGCCTACGGACTCGATTACCTGCGCGACACCTTCGGGTGGTTCGCCGGGTAACCGACCGGGAGACCCGCGCCCTCGTCAGGCGCGGGCCTCGCGGGCAAGGGGTCAGCCCGAGATGGCGATGCGCTTCGGACGCATCTTCTCGCTGCGCGGCAGGTGCACCTCGAGGACGCCGTCGCGGTAGTTGGCGCTGATCTTGCCCTGCTCCACGGCCTCGGGCAGCTCGAAGACGCGCTTGTACTCGAAGTTCGTCCCGCCGCCCGCGACGACGCGGCCGCCCTTGGGGGTCCCGAGGTTGCGCAGCGCGCTCACGGTGAAGGTCTTCTGATCGACCTCGAGGTGGATGGCGTCGCGGTCGACCCCGGGGATGTCGGCGATCATCAGGAATTCGTCTGAATTTTCGTAGATGTCGATGGCTGGGCGGATGGTCGGGCGGACGTCGATGTCCTCGGTGGAGGTGGTCATCAGGCCGGTGGGGTTGGTCGTCGTCAGCATCTCTGAAACTCCTTTGTGTTCAAACTTTATCGTGGCGCAGGATGCCGGTCAGGTGGCCTTGACCGCGATTCGACGAGGCTGGACCTCGGCGGAGCGCGCGACGCGAACGGAGAGCACGCCGTTGTCGAAGCGGGCCTCCGTACGGTCGGAGTCGACCTGGGTCGGCAGCGTGACGCTGCGCTTCCACGAGGTGGAGGTGCGCTCGGCGCGGTGGACAGCGTAGGCCTCGGGGGCCTTGACCTCGCGCTTGACGGTCAGGGTCAGCGTCTGGTCGTGGAGGTCGAGCTGCACGTCCTTGGCCTTCACGCCCGGCAGATCCACCATGAACATGTAGTGTTCCGGGGTCTCCACAAGCGCGAAGCGATCGGGGTCATCCTCGGTCACGAGCGCGGTCTCGTACGGCAGGCGCGCGGCGCGCTCGAGCTGACGAAAGAGCTGGTTGAAGCCCATCATCTTGCGATCGAAGTCATTCCACGAAAACCACATGGGACACTGCTCCTTGCACCAATCGATACTTGGTACTGCAAACACATGGACGCCTGGCCACCCGCGAAGCTGCAGGGATTGCTTGTGAAAGCGGCCGAGGCGGTCGGCGACCTGCCGACGGGGGGAGGATTGGAACCTGCCGCCAGAGGGTCAAGAAGCGCCGTTTGCGAATCGCGTCAGCCGATTGTCACGGCCGCTTGACATCGGTCAGGGCGCAGCGGCGGCGAGCTCGGCGTCGGCGAGACGCCCCGCCTCGGTGCCCGCGTAGATGAAGCGACGCACGCGTGGGTCGGCGACCTCGCGGAGGCCGTCAGGCGACTCGGCCGCGACGATGACACCCTCGTGCAACATCGCGATCTGGTGGGCAATCCGGAACGCCGACGGCATGTCGTGGGAGACGACGAGGCTCGTCACGTCGAAGAGGTCCTGCGCCTCGACGATCATGTCGTCGAGCATGCGGCAAAGAATCGGGTCCTGCCCAGTCGTCGGCTCGTCGTAGATGATGAGCTTCGGTCGCGGCACGAGGGCGCGGGCGAGCCCGGCCCGCTTGCGCTGCCCCGCGGAGACCTCGGCAGGGATGCGGCTGGCGAGTTCGGTCAGGTGGAGCTTCGCCATGACCTCGTGCGCGCGGTCGCGGGCCTCGGCGCGCGCGAAGCCCCGCTCGATGAGCGGGAAGGCGACATTCTCGCCGATGGTCAGCGCGTCGAGGAGCGCCGCCCCCTGGAAGACCATGCCGATCTGCGTGCGGAGGGTCAGCAGCTGCGCGTCCGAGAGCGTCGAGAGCGGCGTGCCGAAGATCGTCACCTCGCCAGCGTCGGGGCGCATGAGGCCGATGATGTGCTTCATGATGACCGACTTGCCGCTGCCCGAGCCGCCGATGAGCGTCGTGATGC
This sequence comes from Pseudomonadota bacterium, assembly GCA_005788935.1. The sequence continues at coordinate 457 of SYAK01000043.1, read as the reverse complement.
GGCCGTGCGGGACGACGAGGTCGACGCCGCGCAGGACGGGCTGCCCGTTGAAGGCCTTGGTGACGCCACTCAGCTCGACCGCGGGCGGGTCCGCCTCGTCCCGCGGCCAGAGCAGGCGGGCTGGGCGCTGCGCTGCGCTCGCCGCGGTCTCCGCGAGACGTCCGACGTCGGCGAAGAACACCTCGACGAGCGGGGTCTTCTTCGGGCCGATGACCTCGTCGAGCGGCCCCGCGGCCGTGATGCGCCCGTTCTCGAGGACAGCGAGGCGATCCGCGAGGTTCAGGGTCGAGGTCATGTCGTGGCTGACGATGACAGAGGTGATCCCGAAGCGCTCGCGCGTGTCGCGCAACATCCCGTCGACGAAGGCGATCATGACCGGATCGAGGCCGGTCGTCGGCTCGTCGAAGAGAACGACCTCGGGGTTCGAGATGACGGCCCGCGCGAGCGAGACGCGCTT
>SYAK01000487.1 GCA_005788935.1 Pseudomonadota bacterium | reverse complement strand
TGCATGGCAAGGGGAACCCGCAGATCACCGGCAAGCTCGGCGAGGTCATGACCGAGTCGGCCAAGGCGGCGCTCTCGTATGTCCGCAGCCACGCGAGCGAGCTCGGGTTCGACCCGGTCATCCTCGACAGCAAGGACCTCCACATCCACTTCCCGGCGGGAGCGGTACCCAAGGACGGCCCATCCGCGGGCGTGACCATCTACACGGCCATCGCGTCGTTGCTGACGAACCGGCGCGTGCGGAGCGACACGGCGATGACGGGTGAGGCGACGCTGCGCGGCAAGGTGCTGCCCGTCGGCGGTATCAAGGAGAAGGTCCTCGCGGCGCACCGGGCGGGCATCCGCCGCATCGTCCTGCCGCATCGGAACAGCCACGATATCGAGGACATCCCGGAGGCCACGCGGGCCGAGCTCGAATTCATCCTCGTCGACGACATGAACGAGGTTCTCGCGGCCGCCCTCGAGCCGCTCGTCGAGCCCGAGGTGCCGTCAGCCGAGGTCTTCAAGCCAGCCGAGGCCGGGATCCAGGCGCCGTCCTGACGCCGAGCCCTCGAGCCCTCGGTCCCGGGGGTTGACAGCGGCGGTCGAGCCCCGTCGGAGGCGCCAGCCTCCAGGCCGGGGCGTGGCCCGCGGGTGATGGGCGCGCTCGTCCGACTTGCGTTTACATTTACGCCGAGCACGCGCAGACTCGCGGTGGGGTCGCGCCGGGCGGCGCGCGACGCATCTTCGCGGGAGCGTCCGTCGTGCCAAGATCCTTCATCTGGGCGTCCTTCAGGCCGAGCGCGTTGCGGCTGACGATGGCGGCGGTTGTCCTCTCCGCGTGCGATCACCCCGTCGTCGAGGTTGACGGGGATGGTTTGCGAGACCCCGGGGCGGCCGTGGGCTTGCCGCAGCTCGATGCGAGGGTTGCGCCGCTGCCGCTCGCCAACTGTGGGTACACGGCGCTCGAGGCGCGGCTTGCGTGGGTGGTTCCGGCTGGTGCGACGGCTGTCGTCACCCAGGACCCGCGAACCCTGATGGTGTTGGTAAACGGAGTGTCCTGTGCGCCCGAGGGATCGGGTGGCATGGTAAAGCGGCTATCCCTTGCCGTTGGTGCCGACGCCGAGCTGATCTTTGACCATGGAGTCGGCGGCCGCGTCTTCCTGGCCGGTTCCGGGTCATCCCGGACGCGGGTCGAGTCGGCGCCAGGCGTCGCGATTACCGCCGAGGGCGCCTACACGCTCGGAGTTCGGGGTACCGGGCGGGTTGACGTGGTGACGCTTGGGGCGACGGGCGTGTCCATCGGTACCGACGCCTACCGGGAGATCGCCTGGAATACGCGGCCTTCCGCGGTCACGGTCGCGACAGACGCGGGCAACGACGTCGTCTCGGGGCTTGGAGGTCGAGGCACGGGCGGCGCCATCGACGTCCCGCTCGAGGTCCATGGTGGGGCTGGTCAGGACACGCTCGGCGGCGGTCTCGCAGCCGACCTGCTCGACGGCGGAGAGGGCGCTGACAGCTTCACGACCGCTCCGGAGGCGGACGGGGCCGACGTCTACCTCGGTGGGTCAGGCGCGGATCGCATGAGCTATGCGAACACGGCGGTCACGGCGATGCGGGTCCATGATGGCCGCTGGCACACCGCGCTCGGGGATGTGCCCGGTGAATGCGCTGGCCGCAAGCCCTCTGGCACCACCTGCGACCCGGCCACGCTCGACCCGCTCGGGCGCTTCGGCGTCCTCGTGACGACGGGTGGCATGGTCGGAGACGACGGGGGCTGGCGCCCGGTCTCGACGCCCCTCGCGAACCCCGACGTCGAGGCCGAGCGCTGCAGGCTCGGATCCGCCACGCGCTACGACGCTCGCCTCAAGCGCGAGGTCACGACGCGCGCCTGGACGCGCAGGGCCGTCGCGACCGACGGGGAGCTGCTCGCCCTCGGCTCGGGGCGCATCGTCGACATCACGGACGCGGCCTGCGCCGCCCGGTTCGCGCGTGCTGGCGCCGCGACAGGGCAGGGGGCTGACCCGGGGGATCCAAAGGCCCTCTGGTGCCTCGAGAGCCTCGTGACCGAGGGCGACATCTTCGAGGGCGTGGAGGCCGTAACAGGCACCGCCGGACAGGACGTCATGCAGGGCGGCGGGTGCGAGGCCGTCAGTCTCTACGGCGCGGGCGGCGACGACGTCCTGTACCCGGGTCTCGGTAACGAGGGCGGGCAAGTCAACGGCGGCACCGGCGACGACCTGCTGATGCTTGGCCTCGGCGCGGCTGGTGGCGCGAACGGGGCGACGGTCTTCGCGGGCGGCGGCGGCGTTGACCTCGCGCTCTGTCCGGGCTGCGAGGCCGGCGTGGTCGTGAGCTTCGACGGCAAGGCGAACGACGGCTTCCGCGCCACCTTCGGCTTGCCCGAGGGATATGCAGGAGCTGTGCCATGTCGGCTCCCCGGGCGACAGGCCGGGCTCGATGGCGACAACGTGCTTGACGACGTCGAAGGCCTCCAGGGCGGGCCAGGCGATGACCTGCTCATCGGTGACAATCGGATGCGCCTGCTCGGTGGCGGACTCCACGGCGTGGATATTGCGTATGGTGGTTCTGGCAGAGAGTATCTCTTTGCGGGCGCCCTCGCCGACGGCGCCGACCTGCCGCTGGCGTCGCTCGTCAACGCGTCGCGCGTCGGCCGCAGCTGGGCGGTGCTCTTCGGACACTTCCGAGGGTCCACGGCGCTGACCCCGACCCCGGCGACGTGGCCAACCCTCCCGCTCGGCACCCGGGCGGCGGGGCGCGGCGGGCAGACCATCCTGTGTGGCGGCCGAGGGCACGACACCCTGCTTGGCGCCTCGGGGCGCGACTGGCTCTTCGGGGGCGACCAGGATGACATCCTGCTGGGCGCCGCAGGTGACGACGTCCTCGCGGGAGGTACCGGTGAGGACTGGCTCGACGGGGGCCCCGGGGACGACGTGCTCTCGGGCGACAGCGGTGCGGATCTCACGTTCTGTGCCGGAGGGGGCCCGGATGAGGCCGTCATCGAGCCGGCCGATCGCGTGTGTGTTCGCCGGGACGACCCGAGCGAGGTCTACGTCGGAGAAGGCTGGGGTCGGCTCTCCGTTCAGCCGGCGTTCTGCAACCTGGCCGCGCGCGGCACCGAGGACCTGACCGCCCCGCTCTCGGGCTTTCCCGAGTTCCATGGCTGCGCGCAGGCGGGGCTTGCAGAGACCCGCTTCCAGGGGCCCCCAGCGGCCGTGGACGCGTGCGCCTCCGCACCCGAGGGCTCCGGCCTCGCCCCCGGCGTCGGTCGTCCGCAGTGCGGCGCCCAGCCAGCGACCCCGCGTGCCAGCGCCCGCGATTACGCCTTCTGGTACTGGCCTGGTAACCACAAGCCCTCGGATGCGCCCGGGATTTCCCGTCTGATGCACTTCCTCACCGGGCACTACGCGCTGACGCTCGACGAGGAGACGGGCGATCTCGGGCGCTTCGGGGTCCTTGACGGGCCCATCGCCGCCGAGGAGGCGCTCGGCACACCTGTCGCGACCATCGACGCGTTGCCTGCGGCCGACCTGAGCCTCGTGGCGGGCCTTGGCGAGACGCGCGTCACGGCGACGCAGTTCCTCGGCGGCAACGCCAACACCACGGCGCGCGCCCGCCTCATCGACGGAGGCCGCGTCGCGAACCGCGTCGACATCCCGACGGTCCGTTACGCCGCAGACGCGACCTACACCGGCGCCTTCGAGATCGTGTCCCAGCCACGGCACGTCGTCTTCACGCACACCGTCACCTCGACTGCGTGGCAGGCCGGCGAGGCTGCCCTCGCGCGGATTGTGCTCTCGGGTGACGCGCTCACGTCACTGACCAGCGTCAGCTGGCTCGTGCCTGAGCGCGCCGT
>SYAK01000486.1 GCA_005788935.1 Pseudomonadota bacterium | reverse complement strand
CGTGCTGCTAGAAGGGATCCTCGCCGAGCCAACTCCGGAGCCCGATGGCGCCGCAGGCTGATGTGCGCGGCTTCGCGGTCGCGGGTCTGCTCGTCGCCGCCCTGCTGCTCGGCGGTTGCGCCCGCTCCGCGCGCCAGATCGTGTGGGACCGGGACTTCGCCGCCGCGCGCGAGGCCCGCGACCTTCGGCAGCTTGACGCGCTCGCAGAGCAGGCCCCCCGCGCGGTCGACGAGGCGGCCGCGTCCTTCGAGGCGGCCGAGCTGGCGTTTCTCGCAGGCTCCGCTGACGACGGGGCCGCGCGACTGCGGGACCTCGCCCACCACGGCCCGCGCCGCATGGACCGGGCTCGGGCCCGCCTGAGGCTCGCCGACCTCGCCGAGGCCCGGGGCCGCCTCGACCTCGCCGAGCAGTTCCACCGCGCCCTCGTCGTCGTCTACCCGGATCTCATGCCAGGCGAACGCGCCCTCGTCCACCTGCTGCGGCTCGCGCGCGCCTCCGACGCGTCCCGTGGACAGGTGTGCGAAAACACCCACAAAAACATCACACATGATGGTAAAACGAATCAAGATCCTCCTGATTCTAACCATATGACATCCTGTGGCCCGGCCGTCGACCGCCACCTCGCCTTCACCCGCGCCGTCTGGCCCGAGCTCCGCGCGACGCCGCTCGGCGACAACCTCTTGTTTCAGGCCGCCTCCGAGGTCGCGCGCCGGGCACGCGCGACCGGAGACGCGAGCCTCGCAGCGCTCGCCGAGCGGCTCTATCTCAGCCTCACCCGCGACTTCCCGCACGGCGGCCTGTGGGACGACGCGATGTGGCAGCGCTCGTGGCTGCATCATGCCCGCGGCGCCTGGCGGGACGAGATCGCCGCGATCGCCGCGATCCAGCGACGCCGCGAGCTGGTGTCCTTCTTCGGACAGGACGAACATCCCTACTTCTATCTTGGCCAACGGCGGATCGCCCGCCTGTGGATGGTCGAACTCGACGACCCGGCCGCCGCGCGGGCCGCCTGGCATGTCTACGCCGACACCTGGACCCGCTCGGTCCACCGCGACGACGCGTGGTTCTTCGCGGCCTGCTGTGCGGCCCGGCTCGGCGACCTCGCGGCTGCCCGTGCCGATCTCGCCCGCATCGCCGAAGATCGCCCCGAATCCCGCCACCTGGCCCACGCCGAGCTCGCCATCCATGACCCGCGCGGCCCCCGCTGCACGCCCCCCGAGGTGACGCCGTGACCGCCGCGCCGCGCCTCGCGACCGAGGGCCTGACGGTCCGTTTCCGCGGTCGCGCCGTCCTCGAGGACGTCAGCATCACCGTCGCTCCGGGCGAAATCGTCGGCGTCGTGGGGCCAGGCGGCGCTGGCAAGTCGATCCTCCTGAAGTGCCTCGCCCGCCTCGTGACACCGACCGCGGGCCGCGTGCTGCTCGACGGCGTCGACCTCGCCACGCTGTCGGCGCAAGCCCTCGCCCGCGCCCGAGAAGATTACGGATATTTATTTCAAAACTACGCCCTGTTTGATTTCATGACCGTCCTCGACAACGTCGCCTTCCCCCTGCGCCAGGGCGCCCACCTCGACGAGGACGCCCTCCTCGCCCGCGCCACCGAACGCCTCGCCCAGGTCGGCCTCGCACGCGCTGTCGCGCAATTCCCGCGCGAGCTCTCGGGCGGCATGAAGAAGCGTGTCGCACTCGCACGGGCGACCGTCTCGGACCCGCCGATCGCCCTCTACGACGACCCGACCGCCGGGCTCGACCCCGTCACCTCGTCACGCATCTTCGCCCTCGTCGCGTCAATGCACGCCCGCGTGCCAGGCGGAGTCGCGGTCATCGTGTCGCATGACATCGACCGCATGCGCGCGGTCTGCCGTCGCTTCGTGGCGCTCGTCGACGGCCACGTCGCCTTTGACGGCGGCCTCGACGACCTGACAGCCGCGCCAGCCCTCGTGCAGTCCCTCTTCGCGGGGGCCGCATCGTGAGCCTCGCCGATCTCGCGCTCCGTCCGGTCGGCCGCGCCACGGCAGGCCTCCTTGAGACGCTCGGCGGCAGCGTGCTTCTGCTCGGCCGCATCCTGCGCGCCCTCGTCCCACCGCGCTTCGACGGCCACGAGACGTGGCGCCAGCTCGACACCGTCGGGGTGCGGTCAGCGCCGATTGTCCTGGTCACCGCGCTCTTCGTCGGCGCCATCATGGTCATCCAGACGGCCTTCTACGTGAAGAAGACCGGCGCGACCTCGCTGCTCGGCTACGGCGTCGGCTTTACGGTCTTTGCCGAGATCGGACCGCTCCTCATCGGCCTCATGTTCTCGGGCCGCGTCGGGGCCAACAACACCGCCGAGCTCGGGACGATGGTCGTCACAGAGCAGGTCGACGCGCTGCGGGCGCTCGCCATCGACCCCCTGCCCTACCTCATCGTTCCGCGCTTCCTCGCGATGATGGTGATGCTGACGCTCCTGATGGTGCTCGGCGACCTCTTCGCGATCATCGGGGCCGCCGCCACCGCCCAAATGCTCATCGGCCTCGACTGGCGCGTCCTCCTCGCGAACCTCATCGAGAGCCACCTGCTCGACGAGCTCCTGATGGGCGTGACCAAGGCCGCTTGCTTCGGCGTCGCGATCTCCTGTCTTTCCTGCCACTTCGGCCTCACCGTCACCGGCGGCGCGACAGGCGTCGGGCGCGCCACCAACAGCTCGGTCGTCGCGAACGCCATCGCCCTCTTCCTGCTCGACTTCCTCGTCGGCTGGCTCTGGACGGTGGCATGAGCCCGCCCACCCACAGCCGCCTCGGCGACTTCTTCGCCGCCCTCGGTCGGCCCTTCGTGCGAGGGGCCCGCATGGGGCGTGAGCTTGGCGCACTGACCCGCGAGACGCTCGGCGCCATCGCGCGCGGCCGCTTCCAGTGGCGTCAGGTCATCGCCCAGGCCGACGCCATCGGCACGCGCTCGGTGCCGTTCATCGCGACGACGTTGGGCGTCCTCGGCTTCATCTCGGTCTGGCAGGTCGCCACGCAGGTCTCACAGATCCTCCCTGATTTCAGCATGGTCGGAGCCGCCTTCATCCAGATGATGGTGCGCGAGTTCGCGCCGACCATCACCGGGTTGATGGTCGCGACCCGCGTCGGCTCCGGGATCGCCGCCGAGTTGGGGTCGATGGTCGTCACCGAGCAAGTGGATGCCCTGCGGATGTGCAACGCCGACCCCGTCGCGTGGCTCGTCGCGCCACGCACCCTCGCCTGCGCCGTGATGCTCGTGATGCTGACCGTCATCGGCACCATCTTCGCGACCGTCTGCGGCCTGCTGATCGGAGAGTCAGGATTCGCGATTCCGCCGCAGACATTCCTGTCGTTTCAGCTCACTGGAATCAACGACGTCATGGTCGGTCTCGTCAAGACCCTTGGCTACGGCCTCGCCATCCCGATCATCGCCTGCCACGCGGGCCTCACGACGACGGGCGGCTCGGCCGGTGTCGGCTGGGCGACGACACGCGCGGTCGTCAACACGAGCTTCGCGGTCATCGTCATCGACTTCGTCGTCTCCGGCCTCGCCTTCGTGGTGGGCGCATGATCCGCTTCATCGACATCCACAAGGGCTTCGGCGACCGCAAGGTCCTCGACGGGGTCAGCCTCGACGTCGCCGAGGGGCAGGTCCTGTACATCGTCGGCACCTCAGGGGCTGGCAAGTCAGTCCTCGTCAAGCACCTCATCGGCCTCATCCGCCCCGACGCGGGCCGCATCCTGCTCGGCGGGGTCGACGTCACATGGCTGTCCGAGCGCGAGCTGGCGCCAGTCCGCAAGAAGTGTGCCATGGTCTTCCAGCACGCGACGCTGCTGGACGCGATGAGCGTCGTCGACAACGTCGCGCTGCCGATCCGCAAGCACCTCCGCCTCAAGCCGACCGAGGCGCGCGCGATGGCCCTTGGCAAGCTCGACCTCGTCGGCATGCGGCCCGCGGCCGACCAGCTCCCCGGCGAGCTTGGCGACGGCCTCAAGAAGCGCGTCGCCATCGCCCGCGCCCTGACGCTCGACCCGGCCTACATGATCTTTGACGAGCCGACGACCGCGCTCGACCCGCTCGCGGCGGCCCAGGTCGACGCGCTCATCAAGCGCCTCCGCGCCGAGGCCGGTGTCACGGCCGTGGTCGTTTCGCACGATTTGCGCAGCATCTTCAGCGTCGCCGACCGCGTCGCGATGCTCTACGAGGGCAAGGTCCGCTTCGACGGGCCGCCCGCGGCTGTCCACACGTCGGAGGACCCTGTCATCCGTCAGTTCTTCTCGGGAGATCCGGACGGTCCGATGACGACCACCTGACGGTTCGCACGCACGCGGAGACGTGCACTGCGAGCTGCGACGACCGCCTCGGACCCGCCATGTGGCGAAAAATGTTCCTCGGTCCGCGCGAACGACTTGACCGTTTTGAAACCGTGACGACTCTCCCGCCGTCGCGGGGACGCATCGTCTCCGCTGTCAACTGAGACACACGGAGTTCCAGATGCGCTTCAAGACCCTCGCGGTCGCTTCCGCCTTCCTCTTCGGATGCGGCGACGACACCGACGCCCCGACCACCCCGGCCGAGCCGCTCACCATCGCCGCCACCGTCGCGGCCGACGCGCGCTTCGCCACCCTCGCGACCGCCCTCGAGGCAGCCGAGCTGACCGAGACCCTCGCCGGAGACGGCCCCTTCACCGTCTTCGCCCCGACCGAGGAGGCCTTCGCGGCGCTGCCCGAGGGGACCCTCGAGGCCCTGCTCGCCGACAAGGAAACGCTCACCGATATCCTGACCTACCACGTCATCAACGACGAGGTGACCGCGGCCGAGGTCGTCGCCCTCACCGAGGCGACCGCGCTGAACGGGGACGCGATTGAAATCGCGGTGATCGACGGCGGCGTCGTCCTCAACGGCTCGGCCAAGGTGACCATCACCGACCTCGAGGCGGCCAACGGCGTCATTCACGTCATCGATGCCGTCCTGATGCCCCCCGAGGACATCGAGGTTCCCGAGGTCAGTGGCAACCTCGCCGTCACGCTGCAGGCGGACGGACGTTTCGGGACCCTGCTCTCGGCCGTCGCCGCCGCCGAGCTCGGCGCCGCCTTCGCGGGCGACGACAAGCGCACCGTGCTCGCCCCGACCGACGCGGCCTGCGCGGCCCTCCCCGAGGGTGCCCTCGCGGCGCTGCTCGCCGACAAGGAGAAGCTCACCGACATTCTGACGTACCACGTCGTCGCGGGTGACGTCCGCGCCGAGACCGTCGTCACGCTGAAGCGCGCCACGGCGCTCAACGGGGTCGACTTCGCGATCGCGGCGAGCGACGCGGGCGTGACGCTCAACGGCACCGTCAAGGTGCTCGAGACCGACATCGTCGCGACCAACGGCGTCATCCACGTCATCGACGCAGTGCTCCTGCCGCCTGGCAACATCGTCGAAGTCGCAGCGGCCGACGGCCGTTTCGAGACGCTGATAGCAGCCGTCGAGGCCGCCGAGCTCGATGACGACCTCGCTGGCCCCGGTCCCCTGACCGTCCTCGCGCCGACCGACGACGCCTTCGCGGCCCTGCCCGAGGGCACGGTCGAGGCGCTGCTCGCCGACGTGCCGACGCTCAGCGCCATCCTGTCGCTCCATGTCACCGAGGGCCGCGCCTACAGCGACACCGTCGCGACG
>SYAK01000485.1 GCA_005788935.1 Pseudomonadota bacterium | reverse complement strand
TCGCGCGACCCGGGATGATGTGAAGCTGGTTGAGCGACGGCTCGCCGAGGCCGATGTCCTCGATGCCGTCCCCGTTCAGGTCGCCGGAGCCGCAGCTGCTGACATAGCCGACGGTCGTGGTCTGCGTCGTGAGGCCGCGGATGATGACGTCGGGCGTCGTGAGGCTCGGCGGCGTACCCGCGGCGGCCCGCCCGAGGTAGATGAAGAGCAGGCCCTCGCGCTGCGTCTTGACGCCCGCCCATGGGGCGGTCCACGTCCGACGGGCGGTGAGCCCGAAGTCGCGACGGCCATCGCCGTTGACGTCGCCGAGCGCCACGGCCTGGTTGCCGACACTGTCGATGCCGCTCACGACGGCAGCCGCCATCGTCGGCGTGATACAGGTGTGGTTTGTCCCGCTGAGCGACGTCAGCACTTCGCCGTCGTTGGCCACGTTCGGATCGTCGTCGGCGACCGCGTGCCCGACGAGGACGCAACCGAGGTTCGCGGCCGAGATGCCGAGCCCGATATCGGTCCGCCCGTCGCCGTTGATGTCCCCGAGCGTCGCGCCCGAGACGGTGGTCGCGGCGAGCGCAGTCGCTGTCATGGTGCCGAAACCGTTGGTCGAGTTGTCCAATCGGATGCGGGTGACACCCACCCAGAGCTGCCCCTTCGTCAGCGTCGCGACGCTGCCCGCACCGAGCCCCGAGAGATTGCCCGCCGCGTCGACTGCGCGCACCGCCACGTAGAGGGCGGGGTCGGCGGGGTTCTCGGTGGTCTGGAAGCGCACCCGCAGCTTGCAGGCGTCGCTGTAGGCGCGACTGTCGGGGCCACCGAGCGCGGCCTCCATCGGCTCACCGGGCAGCGCTGGGGCGGGCATCGCCTCGCTGCCGTAGACATCCTGGAAGTCGCAGGCCGCGTCCCAGTTGGCCTCGGTGATCGGCTGCGCGCTGTAACGGACCGCGTAGGCCGCAACCGCGCCCCCGGCTCCGCCATTGTCACCGACCGCCGTCCAGCTGAGCGGATCGAAGACCGTCCCGCGCGGGTCCCAGCTCGCGCCGGTGATGGTCACGTCGCTCGGGGCGGTCACGTCGGCGCGCGCGGTGAAGGCGGTGGTCGCCTGATTGCCTGCCGCGTCGCGGACGGTGGCGGTCACGGTCCAGGTCTGGCCGTCACCGAGGGTCAGGCTGCGGAGGTCGGTCGAGACCGGGCTCGCACCTGCGAGCGTCAGCGGGAGCGTGACGTTCGACGGCGAGAGGGTGTCGCTCGTGGCGCCCGCGGTCGCGACGAGGCTCACGATGGCACCGCCAGCCGCGAAGGTGTCCGCGACGTCGAGGGACGCGTGCAGCTGCGCGCCAGGGGTGCCGGGCTCGAGGTCGTTGCCCGAGCCGTAGACGAGGGAGGCCCCGCTCGCGGCGGTCGTGAAGCCGTCGACGTTGCGCGCGACGAAGGTCGGGACCGGCGGCGTGAAGTCGACCGTCCGGCTCGCCGTTGTGGACTGGACCGTGACCCCACCCGCGGTGAGACGCAGCTCGAAGGCGGCAGCGTCACCATCGGGGACCGTCACGTCGAAGTCGCCATCAAAGGACGCGAGCGGCGAGGTCCCGACGCGCGCGCCGTCAAACCAGAGCTCGATGGTGTCCGCGAGGCAGACGCCGACGGTCGCGGCCCGCAGCGCGAACACGGCCGAGGCGCACGCGACGCCACCCGGGCAGTAGCTGGCGTTGAACCAGCTGCCGCTCGGCAGGTTCGTGAAGACCACCTGGCAGGCGGTCGAGCTGACCGTCACCCGCTGCGACACGGTCGTCACGTTGCCGACGGCGTCGGTCACGCGGATGATGACCCGGAAGCGCGTGGTGGCTGCTGTCAGCGGGACGTTGATGCGCAGCGTCGGCTCGGCGTTCCCGGGGTTCGTCACGGCGCCCGAGGCCACGGGCGCCTCCCCGTCGCAACCCTCGAAGGACGCATCGCAGTTCGTCTGCGTCAGGACCTCCCAGGTCTCGGCCCCCGCCGACGTCGCCCACGTCACGTCGAGCTGGTAACCGAAGTCGGCCGAGGCGTCGTTGGCATCCGTGAGCGCCGCGCTGTCCGCTGGCGTCGACACGGAGAGGCCGGGCGGCTGGGTGTCGACCGCGACGAGCGCGGGCGTGGTGGCGACCGTGCGGCCGTTGCCCGCGGCGTCGGCGACGGTAGCCGTCAGACGGTGCGAGCCGTCCGAGAGCAGGCCGGCTGTCGCGTGCGGCAAGCTGACGGAACCGCCCGCGACAGGCGCTGTGGCGACCTGAACCCCGTCGTCGAACACGGTGACAGCCTGCCCCTCGGCGTCGGACGTCAACGCGACGTCCCGGTTGGCGGCGGCGTTGAGCGGCGAGCTCGACGGGCGCGTGAAGGCGAGCGTCGGCGCCGTGACGTCGACGAGCGGCCGGTAGGTCGTGGCCCCGACGCCAGGCGACGCGAGCGAGGCGTTGCCGACGCGATCCGTGACGACGACCCACACGTCGGGGGTGCCCTCGGGCAGCGCGATGTCGGCCGCGAAGCTGCCAGCAGCCGGGGCCGACTCGGTGCGGACGGCCGTGGTGGCGTCATTGACGAAGTAGCTGACGTCGCCGGGCTCGTCGGTCGTGTAGCGAACCGTGAAGGTGCGCGGGCTCGCAACGGCCTCGGCTGCGTTCAGCGCGCCCGTGGGCAGCAGCGTGTCGGACGGGCTCGTGACGGCTGAAACCGTCGGCGCGGTCAGGTCCACGAGGACGCGACGCTGGCGCTGGGTCGACAGGACGGCATTGGCGGAGGTGATCCAGCCGCCGGTCGAGAGCGGTCGCGCTTCGACGACGAGTCGCTGGTACCCATCGGGCAGGACCGCGCCAAGCGGCACGATGTTCGAGCCGGAGACCGCGTCCTGGGCGTGGACCACGCGATAGGCGCCGGTCGTGCTGTTCGGCGTGATGCACGGGGCGGCTCCCGTCCCGGCGAGCGACGGGTGGTCGGAGCAGACGCGCAGATTGGCCGTGGTCGTCGACACGTTCGAGAGGTTGACGCTCAGGTTGCGCGAGGCCGAGATGCCCCAGCCGCGCCAGCACTCGCCCGCATTGCAGAAGCCGACCGTACACGTATCCGAGCACGCCGACTCGACCGAGGCCGGTGAGGCGATGGCGATGGTCGCGCTGCTGACGGTGACGGTCGTGGTCGTCGTCGCCGGGTTACCGGCGCGGTCCGCGATGGTCGCGGTCAGCGTCACGATGCCGTCAGGCCAGGTGATGGCCCCGCTGCCCGCGAGGTCCTCAAGGTTGTAGGAGGTCTGCCCAGCGGCCGCCGTGGCGCTGACGGTGCGCGTCCTGGCGCCGTCTGGCTCGACCCAGTCGAGGCGCACCGCCACGGTCGTGCCAGCACCCGCGTCGACCGTGTCGACCTGCAGGGCGCGCTGGATCCCGTTGAGGGTCCCGTTGGTGTCCTCGTTCGTCTGGAGGAGGGAGGGGATGTCGACGAGCGTCACCGCCGGGCTCTGGCGGTCGGACGTGACCGAAACCGCGGGCGAGGTCGCCACCTGACCCGCCGCGTCGGTGACGGACGCGACGAGCGTGCAGGCCGCGCCCTCCGGGAATGCGATGCCCGGGAACGTCGCCACGTTGGCGGTGATGGTGCGGCTCAGGTTCGTCGAGACCCCGGGGCAGGTCAGCGCAAGGCGGACCTCGCTGCCATCTTCGACATCGGTGGTCGCGACCGTGACGGCCGTGACGCAGCCCGTGCCCGCGTTGGTGCACGCCGAGGTGAGGTTCAGCCACCCCGCGGTCGGGCTTGTGACGGCCGCGGTCGGCGCCACGTTCTTCTGCCGGATGGTGCGAGGCGCCGAGACGCCAGTCAGGAAGCCGACGTCGATCTCGACCGACAGCGCGACCGTCTCGCCAGCTGCGAGGGGCACCGCCGGAAAGGTGTAGGTGCCATCACCGTTGTCGGTAAAAGGCGTCTCGATTTGCGTCTCGCCGTGCCAGAGCCGCGCGGTGCCGCCCGCGAGCGGCACGCCGCTTTCGGGGTCGGTCGCGCGAGCCGTCAGCGCGATGGCCGCGTTGGCCGTGACAGTCGCGGCGGCCGGGGTGACCACGGTCGCGGTCAGGGCCTCCATGGCCACCTCGACATCGAAGTCGAGCGCCGCGCCAGCCGTACCGCAGCCATCGACGACGCTCGCGGTGAAGCTGTTGGTGCGCGGCTGCAGGGTCACCGCCGCGAAGGTCACCTGAGACTCGGTGACGGGCGCGCAACGCGGCTCGCCCGCGCCGAGCGTGAGGCAGACCTCGGCGCCCGCGAGGGATGCATCGGCGACCGCGAGCACGACGTCGGCCTGGACGCCGGGGGCCTCCGACGTGTCCGGATCGAC
>SYAK01000484.1 GCA_005788935.1 Pseudomonadota bacterium | reverse complement strand
CGAGGCCTTCAGGCGGAAGCTGCTGACCCGGTGGCAGGCGGACTATGTCGAGGCGCGCCCGCGAGCGGCCCGGGCCTTGCTCGAGCCGCCGACGTTCGTGCATGGCGTTCTCCAGACCGGCAAGCCGTGGTCGCACCTCCTGCCCGCGGCGCTGGCAGCCGCCTGGAAGGGGGACCCCGGTGTCTTGCAGGCGAGCGCCTTCTGGCAGGCCTCGGAGGCGCTCGGGGCCTTCGTGGGGCGGGTGCGGGAACTGCTTCGCTCGCTCCGGCCCTTGCTCGCCTTCGCACACCGGGTCCGCGCCGAGGTCCGGACAGAGCTCGCGCGACGACGGGCGTTGACCCACGACGCGATGCTGAGCCTGCTCGCCGAGCGCATCGCCGCGACCGGCCCGGACGGCGCGCTCGCCCGTGCCATCCGGGGCCGCTTCGACGTGGCACTCGTCGACGAGTTTCAGGACACCGACGCGGCCCAGTGGCAGATCATCGAGGCGGTCTTCGCCCACCGCAGCCCCGGCGTCGGCGCCGACGGGGACGTCACGGGATACGTGTCGTCGGACGCGACACTCGCCGGGCGCGAACACTTGCGCGATGGACGCCCGGGTTTCATTGAGAAGGTCCTGGACGGTGGCTACGGCATGGATACCGTAGGCGCCGACGGGCCACACGCCAATCATGAGCGTGATGGGGCGCTGCACGGCAGGAACGACGGGCAGCGGGCGCTGTTTCTCATCGGGGATCCGAAGCAGGCCATCTATGCGTTCCGCGGGGGTGACGTCCACGTCTACCTTCAGGCTGCTGGCCGCGTGGACGCGCGCCACACGATGACAACGAACTTCAGGTCGGACGCGCCGCTCGTCGAGGCCCTCAACACGCTGTGGGGGGCCGCACCTCGGGCCTTCGGACACCCTGGCGTCGCCTACGTCCCGGTCGAGGCCCGGAGAGAGACGTCACGCCTGCCTCCCGGACTGTCGCCGCTCGAGCTCCGCTGGTTCGACAGCGACACGATGGCGCGTCAGCTGGCGGTTCAGCTGGGGCGGAGCGCCGGGGACGATGCGCTCGGAGGCGGGGCTCCGAGATCGTTCCGGGGTTCGCATGACGCCAACGCCTGCGCGGCGCGCCTCGCGGCCGTTGAAGCCCTGAGGCTCGCGCGCACCCCAGGCTTTGCCCCAGGCGACCTGGCCGTGCTCGTCCCGGGCCACCGCGAGGCCTGGCTCGTCAAGCGCGAGCTCGAGCGCGTCGGCCTGCCCGCTGTTCGCACGGCGAGCGGCAACGTCTTCGCGAGCGAGCCCGCGCGCTGGCTCATCGCGTGGCTGCGCGCCGTCGCGGGCGGCGGGCGGGACCGCTGGGCGCGGGTCGTCGCGACCACCCCACTCTTCGGCTGGACGGTCGAGCGTCTCGCGGCCGCGCTCGAGGCCGACGCCACGGATGACGGCGCGCAGGCCGGGGATGCGTGGGCGGACCTGTGCATGCAGCTCGCGGCGTGGGGTGACGGGTTTGTGAAGGCCGGGTTCGTCCGGTCGTTCGAGGCCGCCTGCACAGCAGGTGGGGTCATGGCGCGCGTCCTCGGCGGGCTTGACGGCGAGCGGCACGCGACGGACCTGAGGCACCTCGTCGAGCTGACCCACCTGCGCTCGGTCGAAGGGGGAGCGCAGGCGCCGAGCCCCCTCGAGCTGGCCGCGTGGCTCGCCGACGCGAGCCCCGACCGCGAAGGCGGGAGGGAGGGCACGCGGGTCGAGTCGGATGAGTCGCGGGCCCAGCGGCTCGAGACGGACGCGCGCGCGGTGACCATCATGACGGCGCACGCTTCGAAAGGACTCGAGTTTCCGGTCGTACTGCTGCCGTTCGCATGGCGCCCTGACGCGACCGAGGTGCGCGGGGAGGCCTTCGTCTGGCACGACGACGCTGGCGAGGCGATCCTCGACCTGCGACACGGCGATGACCCTGAACGGGCGGAGGCGGTGCGGAGGCACCTCGAGGAGACGTCCGAAGAGCGCATGCGCCTGCTCTATGTCGCCCTGACCCGGGCCCGGCACCGGACGGTCGCATGGATGACGGTGACGGGGGATGGGGACCTCGACGACTCCGCCTTCGGGCGTCTGCTGATCGGCGACGCGGCCGAAGCGAGGTCGGAGGGAGACGTGCGGTCACGCTTTGCGGCCCGCCTCGAGGCCCTGGAGGCGGCTTCGGAGGGGCGAATCGGCGGGCGGCTCGAGCGCGGTGACGAGGCCCTCGAGCCATGGATCGCGCCCGAGAGCGGGGCTGCGACGCCCCTGCATGCGACACCCTGGCGCGGCCCCGAGGCATTTCCGAACCCGCGGCCGCGGGTGAGCTTCACCTCCCTGACGTCGCAAACCCCCGAGGCCTCGCGCGACGACCCGCTGCCATCTGATCCGGAGGTCCTCGGCCTGCTCGCCCCCGAGGCACCTGCCGAGCTCGGGTTGGCCGCGAGCGGCGGCCCGAACGTTGAAGCCACGACGGCGACAGGCCCGCTTGACGGCCTACGAGGCGGCAAGGACATCGGGGTGTGGGTCCATGGGATCTTCGAAACCCTCGACTTCGGCGCGTTGACCGGGCCGCTCGGCGAGCCGCTCGCCGACGTCATCGCGCGGGCAGCCGTTCGGGCGGGCGTTGCGCCGTCCGCGGGCGAGGCTGCGTGCCTGATGGCCGCGTTTCCGACCCTCGTGGGGGCGCCGCTCGATTCACGGGTCGAGGGACGGGAGGCGTCCCTGCCCGAGGGGTTCTGCCTCGGCCGTCTGCCGCGCCTCGACCGCCTCGACGAGTTGGCCTTTGACCTCCGCATGTCGGGTCGCCACGACGGGTTACGGCGCGCCATCCTGACAGCCCTCGCGCATCGACGCGGTGCGGGTTGGGACGGGGCGGCGTGGCTTGAACAGGTGCTCGCGGAGCGAGGCTTTGCCCTGCCACCGACGGGGGGAGCGCTGAATGGGGCCATCGACCTCATCTTTCGCGCGGGAGGACGGTACTGGATTGCGGACTACAAGACCAACCAGGCGTCTCCGACGGCGATGGGCCACCCCTACGGGCGGGCGGGCCTCGCGCGCCTGATGGGGGAGGCTCATTACCATCTGCAGGCCCTGCTCTACACGCTGGCGCTCCACCGGCTGCTTCGGCAGCGCCTCGGGGCGTCCTACGATTACGACCGCCACGTCGGCGGCCACCTGTATCTCTTCCTGCGGGGGCTTGGCGGCCCGGACAGCGCGCGCGAGCCGGACGGAGGGCGTCGGGGCGTCTTCGAGGATCGATGGCCGCGGGAGGTCGTCGAGGCGCTCGACGCACAGCTTTCGGATGGTGCCCGCGGAGGGTCCGATGCCTGACACGACGTCCCTGGCGGAACTCTCGGGGATTTCCCCGGCCATGCGGGCGGCCGTCGCAGGTTGCGCCGACCGCTTCGCCCCGCCCGAGCTGCACGCGGTCGATCTCGCGGCGGCCCGCTGGGGCGAGGCGAGACCGGACGTCCTGCTGGCGTTGCTGCTGGCCGCGCGGGCGCCGCGGGTCGGCCATGCAGGCGTCTCGCTGACGGAGGTCGCAACAAGCTTCGACGGCCAGTTGCCGCCCTCGGTTCCAGTCGAGGCCCGGGAATGGCTCGCGCGCGTCGCGTCATCCCCGCTGGTGGCCGTCCATGGGGCCGGGATGGCTGCGCCGCCGCCCGGCCCGTTCGTGCTGCAGGTCCTGACGCGCGGTCCAGACGGCGAGCCCGCCGCGCACCTGCTGCTGACAGGACGCATGGACGACACCCAGCGACGTGTCGCCGAGCTGCTGCGTGTGCGGGCGGCCGCGTCCCAGGGCGTCTCGCCCGACCTGGACGCGCGCGTCGAGGCCCTGTTCCCCGAGGACCCGCGCGGCGAGGCCGCGACCGCCGTGCGGGTGGCCGCGACTGGTCGTCTGACCATCGTGACCGGCGGCCCGGGGACCGGGAAGACGTACAGCATCGCGCGCCTGCTGGCCCTCGCACTGGCCGCCGATCCGGAGCTGTCCATCGTCCTCGCGGCACCGACTGGCAAGGCCCGCGCCCGGATGCGCGAGGCGCTGCTCGAGCAGGTGGCACAGCTCGCAGCGCCCCCGGCGGTCAGGGCGGCGCTCGGGGGATTGCAGGCCGAGACGATCCACCGGCTCGTCGGGTTGCGACCGGACGGGACATGCCGCCACCATGCGGACAACCCGCTGCCAGCTGGCCTGGTGGTCGTCGACGAGGTGTCGATGGTGGACCTCGTCCTGATGCGGGCGCTGCTCGAGGCGATCGCGCCTGACGCGCGGCTCGTCCTCCTCGGTGACCGGGACCAACTCGCGAGCGTCGAGGCCGGGACCGTCCTCGCGGACCTCGTGGCAGCGGCGAGCGGGGTGGCGTCCATCCCGGACGGGGCCAGCAAGGCGCGCCCCCAGACCTCGGATGGACCGCTCGCGGGGCGCGTCGTCCGCTTCACCCGCTCGCGGCGGTTCGCCTCGGCACCCGACATCGCGGAGGTGGCAGCCTGCCTCCAAAGCGGCCGTCCAGACAGACTGGATCGGGCCGTCGACCTGATGGTCGGACGCCTCCACGCAGAGGGCGAGACGCTGCGGGGACCCCTGCTCGCGCGCATCCGGCACCTCGGAGACCGGCTCGACGTGCTGTCGGGCACGGCATCGCAGCCGGCCCTCGGCGCGCTGGTGGCGCCGTATCTCGCAGGTCGCGGCGCAGGAACGGAGGCCGGCTACGCGGCGTTGCTGGCCGAGGCCTTCCCGAACGGCGCTGCGTGCATGCTCGGCCCGTCCTACCAGGCCGGCGTCCTCGACGCGCTCGAGCATTTTCGCGTCCTCGGCGTGACGCGGGCGGGGCCGCGCGGGGTCGAGGGCCTGGACCGCGCCATCGGTGGCCGGGTGCGCGAGGCTCTGAGGGAGGCGTGGCGCGCGGCCGGTCTCGGTGTGCTGCCGCAGGTGGGGCCCCACTGGCTCGGGCGGCCGCTGCTCGTGACGCGCAACGCGCCTGACGTGAGGCTCAGCAACGGCGACGTGGGGCTCGTGCTGCCAGTCGCCGTCTCCGGCGAGGGCGTGAAGCTCGGCGCCGTGTTCCGGGTGCCCGGGGGCGTGCGCGCGGTGCCGCTCGGGCGCCTGCCGCCGCACGAGGGGGGCCTCGCGATGACCATCCACAAGAGCCAGGGGTCTCAGTTCGACCGCGTGGCGTTGGTGCTCGCGGGCCACGCCGGTTTGGCGCTCCAGACTCGTGAGCTGGTCTACACCGGCCTGACGCGCGCCAAGGCCCGCGTGGATTGGCTCGGCACGGAGCAGGACCTGCGCGGGGCCTTCACACGGACCGTGTCGCGGGCCTCGAGTCTGGCGCAGCTGCTCGGCGGCTGATGTTGAAACAAAACGTTTCAGAGTTGAAAACGAGTGTTTCAGATTCGAAACATTTTGGTTCATGACCCTGGGGCGCGGGCACGCGCGAGGTCCCGCCACAGCGCAGCAGCATCCGGGGGCCACGCACCTCAGACGATCGGCGACGAACATGGGCGCCCGGAGAAGCGTCGGGCTCCGGCCTGACGAGGCACCGCCGACGCCCGGGACTTGCGGTCGATAGCTCAAGGGACCGGGGGGCCGCGCCTTTCCAGACGCGGCGAGTGGCTACGTGCTGCGGGCCATGTCGTTGTTCGGACCGCGATACCTGACGAGGATTCCGCACGGTGGGTCCGATTTCGCGGGGGCCCGCAAGGAGGGCCTAGCGCTCGTCGGCAAGACGGACCTCCTCGCGAGCGAGCTTGACCACACGGCGAAGGCCCTCATCGCGTGGTAGCCGCGGCGCTTCGCAAAAGTCGCTTCGCTCGTCTTTGGAGATGCCGACTTCGAGGCACGCCGCGCCGCCCTCTTCGATGACACGGGGAGGGCTGAAACTGGTGCAGGCGCCCGGCCCATGAGTCAGGGCGCCACGCGACCGGTCGCGTCGCCGCGGGCCTCGAGGACGGACTGCGCGAGCGCGAGGAGCAGCGCGTCCTCGCCCCGGTGTCCGACGAGCTGGACGGCGCGCGGCGGGCCCTCGGACTGCCAGACGGGGATGGAGGTCGCTGGCTGGCCGGTGGCGTTGAAGGCCGCCGTGAACGCGCCGAGCTGGGCGGCCGCGTACATCGTGTCGCGACCGTTCAGGCCCTGCCACGCCCCGACGAGAGGCGGCGCGACGGGCGTCGTGGGGGTCAGCAGGACGTCGATGCCGTCAAACCAGCTCGCGAGGCGGCGCGTCAGCAGCTCGCGACACGCCATCGCGGTGCGCCAGTCGACGTGGCGCCCCTCGGCGCGGAGCCACTGCCCGACAGGCTGCAGCTTCCGCGCGAGCGGGGTGAAGGCCTGGCCGACCGAGAACTTGTAGATGGGGAGAAATTCGTCAATCTCTCCGTGGAGGGGGGCGCCCTCGACCACCTGGTGCCCAAGCTCCGACAGCGTGGCGGCGACCGCTCGGACCGCCTCGACCGCCGCGGGTTCGACCGGCCCGACCGGCGATTGCGCGGTGAACGCGACGCGAAGCGCCTGAGGCGGCCGCTCGAGGCCCGAGAGGAAGCTGGTCGGGCTTCGCTCGCGCCCGGTCAGGAGATCGAGCAGCGCGGCCGCGTCTGGCACCGTGCGCGCGTGCGGCCCGACGACGGTGATGTCGATCGCGTCAAGCGCCGCGAACGGGTTGGGCACGAGCCCCCGCGTGGGCTTGTGGCCGACGAGGCCGCAGAAGGCGGCCGGGATGCGGACGGAGCCAGCCCCGTCACTCGCTGGCGCGAGCGGGATGAGGCCCGCCGCGATCGCCGCGCTCGAGCCGCCCGAAGAGCCGCCCGAGCTGCGATGAACATCCCAGTGGTTGCGGACGGGCGGGTGCAGGTCGGTCTCGACGACCGGGAGGATGCCGAGTTCGGAGGTGGCGAGCTTGCCGAGAATGACGAGTCCGGCCCGGCGGACGGCCGCGCTCGTCAGGTCATCGAGCGGAGACCGGATGGTAGGGAGGGCGCGTGAGCCGAACCGGGTCCGAAAGCCTCGCGTGAGGTGCAGGTCCTTGATGCCCGTCGGCAGCCCGAACAGCGGACTCCGGGCTGCGCGCGGGTCCCTGTGGCGC
The DNA here is from genome assembly GCA_005788935.1 of Pseudomonadota bacterium. The sequence continues at coordinate 3,024 of SYAK01000484.1, read as the reverse complement.
TCGGCGTCGCGCGCGCGGGCCACCTTCAGCGCGGCCTCCGGGCGCAGGTCGACGAAGGCGCCGAGCTGCGTGTTCAACGCCGCGACGCGGGCGAGATGGAGCCGGGTCAGCTCGACGACGCTGAGGTCACCTCGGGCCACCATGGCCGCGAGCTCGAGCGCCGACCGGACGTGGAGTGCTTCGTGCATGCGGTGATGATGGCCAGATGGCCCATCGGACGCAAGCACCTCGGCCCGACCGCGCCAGCCTCGGACCCACGCCAGCCCCGGACGCACGCCAGCCCCGGACCCACGCCCTGCCCCACAGAGCCCGCACACAGCCCTGCATGACGCCACGCGCCGACGGCTCCGCGCCGACCTCCACCCTCGGCACATCCGTCGCTCTGCGTGGACACGGGGCCACGCCTCTGGCAGCCTCCGGCCCCCATGACGGCCCCTCCACCAGCATCGCCCCGCGGTCTGCGCATCTGGCTCTGGGCGGTCTTCGCGCTGTATCTCGCGGCTTGCCTGCACGAGGCCTTCGGGCCGTTCCTCGTGGGGCACGACGGCTTCAACGGGGCGGCGTTTTCCCAGGCTGCCCGAAATTCGTTGCGCTTCGGCGTGCTGCAACAGGTCCAGTACTATTCGGGGTTCGAGTCGCCGCCGCTGTCGGAGGTCTACACCAACCACCCGATGTTGCTGCACATACACCTGATGGGGCTCTTCTCCGTGCTCGGAGACGAGCCGTGGGTGGCCCGCCTGGTGCCCATCACCTACTCGGTCGGACTGTTTCTCCTCATCCACCGGATCGTGGCACGACGAGCCGGCGCGGCAGCGGGAGCAGCAGCGGTCACCCTCTGGGCCCTCACGCCGCTGCACACCATCTTCGCGAACATGGTCAACCACGAGCAGGGCAGCCTCTTCTGGTGTCTCCTCCTGCTCGACCGCTACCACACCCGCCACCAGACGCTCGACGACCCCAAGGCGCTGGCAGCGCGCGAGTGGCCGATCCACCTCGCGGTCGGGTGCGCGATGCAGTTCGACTGGGTGGGCTATTACCTCGCGGCCTTCATCGGCCTGCACGCACTGCGGCACGCCATCTGGCCGACCCCGGGCGGAGCCGCGGCCACCCGTTCCCTCGGGCGCCGCCTCGGATTTCTGGCGCGCTTTTCGGCGACCGTCCTTCTGAACGCCACCCTGTTCTTCGGCTGGATTGCGTGGCTGCGCGGAGGGCTCGGCGCGATGGTCACCGCGTTCCAGCAACGTTCGGCCTCCTCCCCGGGCTATCTGGATGTCCTCCTCGACCGGAGCCTCGACCTCTACGGCCCGCTCTTGCTGGCCCTCGCCGCGGGCGTGGTGCTGCGTCTCGCGGTGCGCCTCGTCCGCGGGCGCTTCGACGGGCTCGACTTCATCACGCTCGGCTTCGCCTTCGCCCAGGTCATTCACTCGACGGTCTTCCAGAACGCGGGCGCCATCCACTCCTACTGGACCTACTCGGCCGGCCCGGGTCTCGCGATCGGCGGAGCGTGCCTGGTGCGCGACTTTGCCCTGGCCGCTTCGCGCGGGAATTGGCCGCTCGGGCGTGGCGCGACGACCAGCCTCGTCGCGGTCGCGGTCTGCGTACAAGCCGTCTGGGCCGTCGGGGCACACCTTCGGGGGCACGCGGACCACCGTGGATCGTACCTCCCGCCCACGCCGGACGAATACCTCGAGACGCGCTGGGCGGAGGGGCTCTCCCAGCGCTTTGGCCGAGATGGCACCTGCTATCTCGTTCACCCCTCGGCGGAGCGCGCTGTCCACCTGCGATACCTCCTCGACGCGCCCCTCATGCCCGGGGCCCGCCACCTCTCGAGCGACACCCCACCCTCGCCGCCCCGAGGCCGCTGTCGCCGCGCGGTGCTGCTTGTCGACCTGTCGCGCATGTCGGCCCATGAGACCGCGCGCTTCTTCCAGCTCGGCCGGAAACACGGGGTGCTTCTTCACGATCGGCGGTTCGGCGCTACCGACCTGGCCAGTCGCCAGCCAGGCGCTGACGACTGGCTCGAGGCCGTGCGTTTCGAGCCAGCCTCCCCTTCGCCCCTCTTCGAGTGGCTCGTTTACAGCGGTGGGCCGCGTCTCGTCATCGTGCCAGACCCCGAGGCGACCCACATCCTTGCGTCGTCGGGCACCGAGCGCGGAGCCTCCGCGGCGCCTGTCTGGGCTGGACGTCCTTCGGGCTCGATTCTGCGGGCGACCTGCCCGGAGGGGGCAGCGGTCACCGCGCTCGGCCCGACGTCCTCGGGCGAGATGCTCGATGGACTGCTTGCCACGTGCGCAACCCAGCCAGGCGCCGTCGACGACGGCCCCATGACCCTCGCCACGCCGCTCCGGTTGGGCCGGATGCGCCGTGAGGCCGCCCCGCCGACTGACATGCTGTGCCCCGACGCCGCCCCGCTCGCGGGCCTCCGGGGTCGGGGTGGAGCCCTCGTCGATGCGATCGGGCTCCTGTGTGCTCCGCGCGTGCACCCCAAGGCCCCACGAGAGCACCAGCAGGATTCGCCGCGACGGCCAGGTCGGCTCGAGGGAGGACCCGGTGGCAGCGACTTCGACCTCCCCTGCGCGCCCGGCGAGATCCTGACCGGGCTCGCGTGGACCGAGGGCACCTGGCTCGAGGCGCTGAGCCCCATCTGCACGCCCGCTCCGGCATGGTGCGGCCCGTGAGGGCGTTTTCGGTAACCACCTCTCGTCCGGTTCAGCTACAGTCTTCGGCCCTCGGAGGCGCTCTCAATCATGACCGGGCCCCACCTCAGCCTCATCATTCCCGCGCTCAACGAGTCCGCGCGCCTGCCCGCGACGCTGCAGGCGGTCGTGGGCGCGATGGCGACCTGGCCCTTCGAGACCGAGGTGCTCATCGTCGATGATGGCTCCACGGACGGGACCCCCGAGCTCGTCCGCGAGCGCGCGGGCCACGACGCACGGTTCCGCCTCGTCCGGCATCCGAGAAACCTTGGCAAGGGCGCGGCCATCGTGTCTGGCGTGGAAGCCTCGCGCGGGGCGCACGTCCTGT
>SYAK01000483.1 GCA_005788935.1 Pseudomonadota bacterium | reverse complement strand
TTGGGAGGTCGGCGAAGGAGGCGGGCAGCGTGCTCATCGTGCGTTCTCCTCCGCGGGCGTCGCCATGACATCGCGCGGAAGCGCGTCGCGAAGCCACGCGACAAGGTCGAGGCCCGCCCAGACGCGTCGGTTGACCCCGAACGCCGCGAGCGGGTCGGGGTCGGCCTCGGCGCGACCCGCGAGGATGACCTCGCAGCGTGCCTCCGCCACGAGGCGCGGTGCGAGCCGCGGGACGAGGTCCGCGTGGCGGGCGTCGGCGGCGGCGATGACGGTCGTTTGAACGCCAAAGTTTGCAATTGCAACGACCGCCGCGGCGAGGTCCGCCTCATCCGGCTCGTCACCCGCGTGCACCGTATGGACCTCGGCACCCCGGACTCGCAGCAGGTCCGCGACCCAGCCGCTGCGTGCCTGATGTTCTGCGAGCGGGCCCGCGGTCAGGACGGCGACCTTCGGGGCAGGACCTGCGTCGAAGGCCTCCCAGCAGGCCGCGTCGCGAGGTCCGCCGAGCTGGGCGTCGAGCGGCGGGAGGGCCGGTGTCCGGGCGAGGCGCGTCAGGTCAAAGTCGACGTACTGGCTGACCCCGACGAGGGCGTCCTGGCGCCGCGCGAGGCGTGTCTGCCGCGCTTCGGAGGCGGACCTCAACCAACTCGTCGCGAGGTCCACGGCCCGCGGCGCCAGCAGCCCGAGCCCACGCGGCGCGCCCGGCGTCCATGCGTCCCCGGCGCCTCGGGCAGCCTCGAGCTGCTGGAACAGGGCCCACGCCCTCTGCTGCAGCGCGAACGTCCACGTCTCGAGGGCGAAGGCGCCCGCGGCCGGGTCATGGCTGTCGGCGAGCCCGCTCTCGTCCCGGAGCAGATGCAGCACGTTGCGCGCGAGCCGCCGCGCGAAGGCGTCCGAGCGGCCAAGGGCGGCGTCAAAGGGCGTGACGGTCACGAGGTCGGCCCCGCCCGCGACCGCCGCGAAGGCCGCCGCCGTGCCGCGCAGCAGGTTCACCCACGGATCGCGGCGCGACAGCGCGCGGCGCGAGGTTTCGGCCCAGACGCGCGGCTGCACCGTCGGCGCGAGCCCCGCGTGCGACAGCATCCCCGCCGCGAGTCGCCGCCACGCCCGCAGCTTGGCGAGCTGGGTCAGATAGCGGCTGCCGACGGAGACCCGCACCGCGATACGGTTGACCGCGTCTTCGGTCGTCATTCCGGTCTCCCCGAGCGCCCGCACCGCGCCAGCGAGGGCCGCGAGCCCCAGCGCCAGCTCGGTCGCCGCGTCGGCCCCCGCCTCGTGCCAGCGCGACAGCGGCAGCAGCACCGCGCCAGGGCCGGCCTCGTCCCGGAGGTAGGCGAGTTCGGCGGACTTCGCGTCGCCATCGGCCCAGCGCGTCGGCCAGGCCGTCGCGTCAAGGCCCGCCATGAGCCGCGTCGACGGGTGGAGATGCCCCGCGAGACGCAAGGCCCCGGTCAGCGTCCCCGAGGTCGCGACGACGAGCCCGACCGGGGTCGCGCCGAGCCGCGCGAGCGTCGGGGCGTCTGCGTCCTCCGAGGCGATCGCCACGCCGTCGGCGCCACCGGCGTGCTCGGCCTCGGTCGCGGTCGCGAGGTCGTCCGCGAGCGGCAGATCGAGCGCGCCGATCGTGAGAAATCCGCGCGCGGCCCGCGGAACAGGCGCCCGCAGCGGGGCGTCGACATACAGCGGCGCGAGGTCGAGACCGTCGACCCCGCGGCTCGTCAAGCGGTCGAGCGGTGCACCTCTCAGCTCGCGGAGCGCGAGCGCGCGCCAGGCGTCGAGGTCGGTCGAAGCGGCGTCATGCGGCGGGCTTATCAAGCGCTCTCCTCGGGCAGGCGGTCGATTTCCGACGCCCGGACCGTAGCGCAACGTGGCGGCGGTTGCACGCACATGGTAGACGCGCCCCGATGGAGGCCGCGAACACGACGCCGTACGAGGCGACACCCACTGGACCTGGGCTGGCCCCTCGCCTGTTTCTGTGGGGAGCGCTCGCCGTGATCGTCGCCTTCGGCCTCGCGGTGGTCGGCCTCAGGAGCGCGAGCGAGGCCCCCGAGGTCGCGGCGCTGCGCCTCATGCCCGGCATCGGGGCCGACCTCATCGAGCGCCCGCTGACCGCGGAGGAGTCGGACTGGCCGCTCGAGACACCGCAGGGGGCGACCTTGAAGCTCGCCGACCTGCCGCGCGACACGCTGGTTTTTCTGAACTTCTGGGCGACCTGGTGCCCGCCCTGCCGGGACGAGCTGCCGAGCATGCTCGGCCTGCGTGAGGCGCTCGGCGACCACCGCTTCCTGATGGTCGGCGTGTCCTACGACGACGACTGGGAGGCGGTCCGTGGCTTCTTCGGGTCCTGGCTCGGCGCGATGCCGCCGCCCGCCCAGCTGACGCTCGTCCGCGACGCCCGCGGCGTGACGTCGGGCGAGGACGCGCTGCGGCGTCGCTTCGGCACGGACAAGCTGCCCGATACCGTCGTGCTGTTCAACGGTCGAGTCGTCGCCAAGTTCACGAACGCGCGGACCTGGACCGAGCCTGACATCGTCCGCTACTTTCAGGCGCTGGCCCCGCGCCGCTGATGTCGACCGCCACGCCGCCGCCCGCCGCCGATGGGCGTCCAGATCCGCTCGCGGCCCACGCACCGACGGGCCGGCGCGCGATGCCAGCCGCGACAGCCTTCGTCCTCGGGGGCTTTCTGCTCGTCGGCCTCGCGGCGGTGGCGCGGCATTGTGCTGCGCTTTGATGCCACTTCAAAACTTCACATCCCGCAAGGTCGTCCGCGCATGACATCTGAACGTCATTCGGTCGCGGCGTCGCCCCCGGCGATTGTCTGCGAGGGCCTCCACAAGCGCTTTCCCGACATCCACGCCGTCCGCGGCGTCGACCTCGTCGTCGAGGCGGGGACCTGCCTCGCCCTCCTCGGGCCGACCGGCGCGGGCAAGACCACGACGGTCGAGATGATCGAGGGGCTGACGACGCCGTCGGAGGGGCGCGTCGCGATCTTCGGGCGGCGACTCGGCGAGAGCCGCGAGACGGATCGGCGCATCCGCGAGGACGTCGGCGTGTGTCTTCAAGAGACGCGCTTTCAGGAGAAGCTGCGCGTCCGCGAGACGGTGGAGCTCTTTCGTTCATTCTATACGAACCCCGATACCTATGCGGCCCTCATCGACGCGGTGTCGCTCGGGCCGAAGGCCGACAGCTTCGTCGGCAAGCTGTCGGGTGGTCAGCGGCAGCGGCTCGCCATCGCCTGCGCGCTCGCGGGGCGCCCCCGGCTGCTGTGCCTCGACGAGCCGACGACGGGCCTCGACCCGCAGTCGCGACGCGAGATCTGGGACGTCGTCAAGGCCTTCCGCGACAAGGGTGGGGCCGTGCTGCTCACGACGCACTACATGGACGA
>SYAK01000482.1 GCA_005788935.1 Pseudomonadota bacterium | reverse complement strand
GTCTGCCCCTCCGTCCGCCGGGTCCTCGGCGGGGGCGCGCCCGCGCCCCGCCGCGACGCACGCCGCCCGGGATCCGAGGGTCGCTGCAAGCCGCGTACCGGGGCGCTGCGGCCTGGCCCGCGCCGAGACCGACGCGGGCGCTGCGCTCCGAGCGAGGACGCTAGCCCGCCCGCAGTGGACCACCTCGCCCCTCTGGGCGTGCGCGCCCCCACCCGCCCGACGCAGCGGCATCCGTGTTGCGTGGCCCCGGGGGTTTCCCGGGGGCCTCCTGTCGCGGCAGGCCTTCGGTCAGGTCACCGAGGGCGGCCGGCCGGCCGGGTCAGATCTTGCCGGGATGGAGGAAGCTCTCGCCGGTCGATTTGCGATGCTCGGTCGCGGTCCGGCCGCACGTACAGACGCCTGAGGCGCAGTCCGCGTGGGCCTCGCAGGCGCGGCGGTCCGCGAAGGGGAGGGCATCGCAGGTCGGCTGAGGCTCAGCGTTGACGCTCGCATCGGTGTCATCAGCATCGGGCGCATCCGGTGACGCGCTGTCGTAAAATGTATCATCAGCAACGCCGTGCGCATCCTCGACAGAGGTGCCGTCCCACTCCAGGAGGTCAGGGCCGTCTGTGACCTCGCCGCAGGTCTCCGAGACCTCGTCGGGCCTGGAATCTTGCGGTTCGTCAGCGTCCTCGCGCGTCACGCCGCCGTCGTCTCCCATGCCAGCGTCTTCTGCGGACGGACCGTCTGGAAGCCCTTGGGCGTCGGGCGCGTCCGCAATCAGCTCCGCGCCCACCTCTGCGTCGCCAGGGCCTGCCAGGTCATCTCCGTGACGGGCTGAAATCGACAGTGCGATGGCCGCGAAGGCCCCACGGGCGCAGTACCAGGACGCGCGTCGTGGAACGCGGAACATCGGGGACCTCCGTGACTCGGCGAGGGCGCCGCCCTCCCGGGAAGATGCCCCCGACATGGGCGGACCGACACGCGCACGTTCCAACAACTCCGCCGGGGCGGCGCCCGCGCGCCACGCATGCGTCTGTCAGTCCCACTGCCACGCGAAGGGCTCGGAGGTCTGACAGGGGCCGAGCGGCGGCGTCGGGACGCCTGTCGTGGGCACGCAGAGACCGCTTGACCCGCAGGTGTGGTTCGCGCTGCACGGGTTGGTGAGCGCGTTGCAGGCGTACTGCGGTGTGTTCATGGTCACGGGCTGCGTCGGCACGATGTAGCTGCTCTCGGAGAAGGTGTTCCCATCGAGCCTCAGCCCGAGCGAGAGCTTGACGAGGTAGTTGACGTCGCCTTCCAGCAGGCCGCACGCGTCGTAAACTGGCGGGTAGGCCCCCATCACCTCAAAGCTCGCGAGGCCCGAGAGGCCCCGGATGGTCGAGCTGGTCAGGGCGTTGTTCGCATTCCGCGCGCCGACTCGGACGAGCCGCGGCTTCGCCTCTGGCAGGGCGCTGCCGCGCTCGATCGTGAGCGCGTGGAAGCGGTTGCCCGAGTTCATCGCGCCCCGCCGCTTATAGCCCGAGAATTCGATGGCGGCGCGCGTCATGTCACGGATGGTGGTCCGCGCGACGAAGTTGTCGGTGCCGCCCTTCAGGACGGTCGTCCGCTCAGTCGCGTCGAGCGAACACAAGCTGTCGTCCTCGTCCTCGGTCGTGTCCCAGAAGGCGACGCCCGATGTCACCTTCTCGAAGCGCGAGTCGGTCGTGACGTTGTCAGAGGCGCCGTCCCGGATATTGAAGCCGTAGCCTGAGGCGGGTCCGTCGATTCCGCTGCCGTCGACCGAGTTCTGCGTGAATCGGTTGAAGCGCGCGCCCCGGTGGCGGACGTAGAAGGACGCCCCGCTGAGGCCCTTGGCGGTGTTGCGTCGGAAGACGTTGTCTTTCCCGCAGCCCTTGACACCGATGCCGTGCCCGCCGTGCCCGCCGGCGCGCATCGTGACGCCCGTGACGCGGCTCACGCGGGAGTCCTCGACAACGTTGCGGTCGCCGTGCACCATGATGTAGTAGCCCGTGTTGGCCCGGTTCGGCAGCGTCCCGACGTCCGTCCGCTGCCATGACGCCACGAGCGCTCTCCGGATGGCGTTGCAGGAGCCCCTCAGGACGAGGCCCTCGACGCAGGTGTTCTGGACGATCGTGTCGCGCACCTCGACGTGGGTCGTGTCCTGTGAGTCGTGATAGCCGACGACCCCCTTGCCGGTGTACGCGCTCGAGGCGCTGTCGCCGAGGTCGCGCAGCAGGAGACGGTTCAGGCGGACGTGCCGCCAGCCCCCGACGTTGATGCCCGTCAGATAGTCCGTGATCTGCAGGTCGCTGACCTCGACCCACGCCGGGAACAGGTTTGCGCTGGACGATATGGCCGTCGCGGGCGCCCGGCTTCCGGACAGCCGCGAGCTCCGCCGGAGGACAGGCCCGCGCGCCACATCCGCCAGGACCTGGGGCGTGTCCGTCCCGCCGAGCCAGCGCGGCCCAGTCGGGGACGCGGGCGTGCCCGTCCCGCTCGGGACGTAGCCCTCGATCCGGATCGGCGCATCCTTCGTCCCGCTGCGTGTCAGGATGATCGGGTCGTCGACGTAGAGGCCCGCCGCGACCCTCAGGGTGTCACCGGCCTCGAGTCTGGCGCTCGCATATTTGAGGGTCTTCCAGGCCTTCTCGGGCGAGGCGCCGTCGTTCGCGTCGCTGCCTCCAGGTGCCACGTGGCGGACCCGGCGCGGCGCGGGGGCCGTACTCCCGAGGCCGATCGCCTCGCCATCGCAGGTCGCCGCGTCCGGGTCGAAGCCACCCCGGCAGCCGTCGGGGTGGGCGGCCGACCAGAGGTGCGGGTTCCAGTCGTCGCAGTCCCGATCGGACGGGACGCCGTCGAGGTCCGCGTCGACCGCGACGAGGGCGGCCGCCGTCAGATCGACCTCGGTGGCGGCGAAGTCCGCGTGGTCACAGCCCGCGCTCGCGAGGAGTGTGCCGACGAGGAGGCCCTGGAACCAGGTGCGTGCAGACGTGCGGGACATGGGGACCTCTCCGGTGGTCGAACCGTGGCGCGCTTAGCCGGCGACCGGGGCGCGCGCAAGCGGTCTGCGTCGCCCGCGCGTGACATTTGCGTGACGGGAGGTTGGATGAAGGGGCCTGCCAGATGGCCCACGAGGTGGTTCATGGTTTGAAATCTTCAAACCACGCGCGTGATCTCGGAGAGCGTTCGCGTGGGCCTGGGTTGTTCGTCAGCGTGGGGTCAACTGGGTTGTTGCGAGCCCCTCGGATCTCCTCGCTCCAGGCGGCCTCGTCGGCGTTGAGCTTCTCGAGGGCCACCCGCGGGCGGCCCTCGAGAAGGTCTCGGACACATCACGGATGGCTGGCTCGACAGCACCGTTCTCGTTGCCGCGACAGGGCACGCAAGGGCCTGGGTCGCAACGATAACACCCAGCGAAGGCGAGGAGGTCCGCGCCGAAGACGACGGCGTCCGCGACGCGCGCGATGACGGCCGATTTCAGGTTGCCGCAGAGGATGACCCGCGGGACGCCGCAGAGGGCCTCGAAGGCGCGCTGCTGATGGCTCAGGAAGGCGCCCGGCGTCATCTCGAAGCCGAAGCGGAGCACGATCTTGCGCGTCGACTTCAGCACGCGCGCGAAGGCCGCGAGCGTCCGCCTCGGGCCGTCGACCTCGACCTCGCCACAGTGCGCCCAGTCGACCTGTGCCTCTTCGTCGATGAGGCCTGCGCGACGCGGAATGGGACCCGCACCCGCGTTGGGCCCGGCCAGCCGACCAGGCCCCCCGACAGACGCGCGGGCGTCCCGGTAATCGCGCATCACGCAGGAAGGCATCGCGCCGCGCCGGTGACCCCAGCGGCGACGACGCCAGCCCTTGAGGGCCCGTGGCCGCGGGACCGGCAGGGCTGGCTCGGGCTGGTCCCGAAAACGACGAAGGGCGCCAGAGCCGCAGCTCGACGCCCTCCGTCGTCACGACCGCAGGCGGCCAGTGACCGCCCGACGGCTTCAGCTCAGCGCTCGGCCTTCTGCGCCTTCACGCGCAGGGCGTCCGCGCTCGTGAACTGCGGCAGGATCTCGATCGGCAGCGCCTCGAGCGTCGCCACCTTCTCGCGCATGTCGGCCGCTATGATGGCGTGCTGCACGATGAGGCGCCCAGCCCCATCGTAGTCGCCGCGCGCGATGACCTCGAGGACCTCGGTGGCGAGCTTGCGGACCGCCTCGCGCAGGGCCTCGGGACGCGTCTCGTAGGTGCCCGTCGCGGGCTGGTAGACGTAGACGCCCTGCTGCACGAGGTAGTTCCAGGTGATAATGCGCGCAATCGACTGCGGTGAGTCGCTCGCCTCGCGCGCCTGCTGGAAGAGCGTCACGAGCAGCGTCGCGGCGAGGCGCTTGCCATCCGCGTCCGCCACCTTGCCGCGCCCCGCGAGCTGGAGGTAGTTCCAGAGCGCGAGCGCCTCGCCCTTGAGCGCGTCCATCGCGAGGTGACGGTCGGCGAGCAGCGCCTGGCTCGTGGAGGTGGTCCCGTCGGGGAGCGCGATCGGCCCGCTCACGACGCCGTGCGACAGCTGCCACGCCATGAGGTGGTCAAAGTAGGTTTCGAACGTGACGTGCTCGGCGTCCGCCGCCGAGAGCAGCTGGGACGCGACCGGCTTCACGAGCTTCTCGAACTTGGCCTCGACCATGTTGCGCAGGACGACGTGCTTCTGGCCGCGGGCGAGACGCACGACCTCGTCGTTTGGCAGCACGTAGGCCCGAATCTGGAAGCCGGCACGGGCATCACCCGCCGAGTGGATGAGATCCGCGACGGTGATGGGCGTCTGCGGAATCGGCTGCAGCCGCGCGCGCGTCACGTCCGACACCGGGAGGGCCGCGATGAGCGCCTGCGCCTCGCCCGCGAGGCTCTCGAAGCGCTTGCTCTCGGCGTCATCGCGCACCGACAGGATCGAGCCAAAGCCCGTCTTCTGCCCGAGCAGGCGGTCTTCGTAGTACTCGTAGGGCCCGATGGCCACGTCGATCGGGCAGGTGCGGGCGCCGACCCACGTCATCTCGCTCGGGCGGTAGTCGTCCTTCAGCAGGCCGTCCGCGCGCTGGCCGAGGAACTGCGCGAGCCCCTCGCACGGGCAGGGCGCTGTCGTGCAGGTGTAGGCCGAGGCCGCCTGGCGCAGCGCGTAGGCGGTCGCCTGCAGCTCGCTGGCGTAGGCGACCGAGTACGGGATGGCCCTCAGCGCGCCGTTGTCGCGTCGGATGACGGTGTACGGGCTCGTGAAGAGATACGCGTCGGCGGGATGCGTCTCAAGCCACGCGTCGAGCTCGCGGCGCGTGAGGTCCGTGGGATACAGGTTCGCGCCAGCCGGACGCGTCCGCCCCCGGACAAGCGGGCGGTCATCGTCGTGGCGGTCCCACGGCCCGAAGTTGATCGCGTAGAGCTTCGCGAGCGACTTGGCGCCTGGCGCCTTCGACCGGGTGAGCGCGTCATGGGTCGAGCGTCCTTCCTCCGAGACCTGGCGCCAGAAGATGGCGTCAATCTGGTCAGCGGCCGCGAGGAGGTGCGGGATCATGCCGCGGACCCCTTCGGCGAGCGACTTGACGTCGGCCTCGACCTCGGCGGGCGCATAACGGGCGAGGCTGCGCTCGAGGGCGTCCTTGCCCGCAGAGCGCGTGACGAGCTCTTCAGGGGTCGGGGCGGCGGTCGCTGGGGTGGCGAGCGCGAGGACAGCGGCGGTCGACCCGAGGCGGGCGAGCGCGCGGCGGAGGTTCCGGAGGCGTGGCAGCTTCAAGACGCGATGCTCCTTGTGACGGGGACCCCTCTTCGGAGCCCACGGGCCGGATTCAATCAGATCTCGCGCCGCTTGTCATGACCGATCGGGAACACCTCAAACTGACACATTCGTGTCGGATTGTGCGTCAGTCGAGGTCATCCGCCTCGAGGTCGTCGAGCCCGGACGGACCGCGCGGCGTGTAGGCGAGCAGCGGGACCCCGCTGTCGATGGCGGCCCGCAGGCGGTCGATGAAGCCGGACTCGCGGCGCTCGACGGTGGCGTTCGAGACAGCGGCCCGCATGGCGCGCTCGGTGCCGACGAGGACGACGAGGCGCTTGCCGCGCGTGATGGCCGTGTAGAGCAGGTTGCGCTTCAACATGATGAAATGTTGCGTCGAGACCGGCACGACGACGGCCGGGTACTCGCTGCCCTGGCTCTTGTGGATGGTCACCGCGTAGGCGGGCACGAGGTCGTCCGCCGCCTCGCGGTCGTACGTCACGAGGCGGTCGTCCATCTGCACGACGAGCCCGCCGCGGGCGCGGTCGACGCTCTGGACGTACCCGATGTCGCCGTTGAAGACGTTGCGCTCGTAGTCGTTTCTGATCTGCATGACCTTGTCGCGCGGACGCAGCTGCAGCCGCTCGCGCGCGCCATCCGGGGAGCCCCCGGGCGCTTTGGACGAGGTCAGCGCGAAATCGGCCGCCCCACCGGGACGCGCGGGCGACGCACCCGCCGCACCCTCGACCGGGGCCGGGTTGAGACGCCGCTGAAGCCGAGCGTTTAGCGCCTCGACCCCGATCGGGCCGCCACGCATCGGCGTCAGCACCTGCACGTCGCGCACCGGATCGAGCCCGAAGCGCTCGGGGATGCGCTCGGCGACGAGCTTCTCGATGGTGTCGAGGACGGACTCGGGGTCTTCGCGCGAGAGGAAGTAGAAGTCGCTGAGCCCCGCCTGCGACGCGGTCACGGGCACCGGCTCGCCGCGGTTGACGGCGTGGGCGGCCTCGACGATGAGCGACCCCTCGCCCTGGCGGAAGATGTCGGTCAGCCGCGCGACCGGCACGCGGTCGCTCGCGATCATGTCGGTCAGCGGGGCGCCAGGCCCGACAGGCGGCAGCTGGTCGCCGTCGCCCACGAGGACAAGGCGGGCGCCTGTCGCGACGGCACGGACAAGCGCATGAAAGAGCGGCAGATCCACCATCGAGCACTCGTCGATGATGACGAGGTCGGCCGCGATGGGGTCCTCCTCGGTCTTCGCGAAGCTGTTCTCGAGCGGGTTGAACTCAAGCAGCCGGTGCAGCGTCGAGGCCGGGCGCCCCGTCGTCTCGCTGATGCGCCGCGCCGCACGGCCAGTCGGGGCTGCGAGCGCCACGCGGGCGGGCGGCAACGGCGTCGCCTCGAGCAGCGCGCGGATGATGGTCGTCTTGCCCGTGCCCGGCCCGCCCGTGATGATGACGACCGGCTCGCGCAGCGCGAGCGCGACCGCACGCAACTGATTGCGCGCAAGGGTCACCTTCAGGCGTTCGGACGCGTCCAGCGCCGCCGCCTCCGCCGCGCGCGCGTCGAGCACGGGGGCGCCCGACGTCTGCGCCACCGCGGGCGCGTCCCCGACTGGCACCCCCATGAGGCGGGCGAGGTGGTGGCTCGCCCCGCACTCGGCGTCGTGCAGCGCGGGCAGGTAGAGCGTCACGTCGGCGCGCGCCGGGTCCCCGAAGGCCACGAGGCGCCCGCGGCTCACGAGCGCGGCGATCGCCCCCTCGACCTCGACCTCGGGTCGCTCGAGCAGGGCCGCCGCACGCGCCACGACCACCCCCTGCGGCAAGCGTACGTGGCCGCTGCTGCGGGCTTCGCGGATGACGTGGATGACACCGGCCGCAAGGCGCTCGGGGTGGTCGGCCGCGATCTGCAGGCCGCGGGCCACCTGATCGGCCTTGACGAAACCGATGCCGTGCACGTCGATGACGAGGCGATAAGGGTTCTCGCGCACGAGGCGGCCGGCCTCATCACCATAGCGCTTGTAGATGCGGAGCGCGAGACCGCGCGGGATGCCGAGGCCGAGCAGGAAGACCATCGCGTCCTGCGCCCCCCGACGCTCGCGGACGGCTGCGACGACCTCCTTGGCGCGCTTCGGGCCGAGCCCGGGGACCTCCGAGAGCCGCTCGGGGTGGGACATCACGATGTCGAGTGCGTCCGCGCCGAAGCGCTCGACGATGCGCGCGGCGAGCTTCGGGCCGACCCCGGGGATGAACCCCGAGGCGAGGTAGCCCTCGAGGCCTGCCCGTGTGGCTGGCACGATCTCGTGCCAGCGCTCGACCTTGAACTGGCGGCCAAAGCGCGGGTTCTCTTCCCAGCGGCCCGTCAGCGAGACCCGCATCCCCTCGGCGAGCCCGGGCATCGTTCCGACGATCGTCAGCGGCTGAAACTGACGGGCGGTCGCGAGCCCGGCGATGGTCCAGAAGCTCTCGGGGCTGTGAAATCGGATCCGGCCGACCGTCCCCTCGAGGGTCTCCCGTTCCCCCGAGGGGTCTGCGTCGGGTCGGCTCGGTCGCATCGCAGGAGACGATCGCACGGCCCGCTGGCCTCGGCAACCGGCGTCGACGTCGGGGACGGTGTCGGGCCTTGTCTTCCGACAAGTCACCCGCTAGGTTTCGGCATTCGGGGAGCGCCCGCCGCCGCCCGAACCCGGCCCCGGCGGCCCGATGAGGCCGCCGACAGACCCTGAGGCCCACCTGAGGCCCACCAGAGGATGAACCCGCGATGAAGTTGAACCGGCACTGGCTCGTCGCCCTCGGTCTCGGCCTCGCCCTTGCCGCCTGCGGCAAGGGCAAGCAGAAGGCCCCCGAGGGAGGCGCCGAAGCGGAAGGCGCCGAAGCGGAGGGTTCCGACCCCGAGGCCCCCGCCGAGGACGAGCCCACGAACGAGGACGACGAGGCTGGCTCAGAAGAGGGCAGCGATGAGGGCGGCGGCGAGGGCGAGGCCCCGTCAGACGACGAGGGCGACGGGGGTGACGCGACGGGCGACCCGATCGCGGACCCGGCCGAACAGGCGCGGCTCGCACGCGAGAAGCGGACCGAGCGACTCGCCCGCCGACAGGGC
>SYAK01000481.1 GCA_005788935.1 Pseudomonadota bacterium | reverse complement strand
GCAGCGCCTCGGCGGGCAGCAGGCCGTACTGCGTGCAGGCGAGGGTCGCGACGAGCCACGGGTTCGTCAGCGGGCTCGTCCCGGGGTTGAGGTCCGTCCCGAGCGCCATCCTCACGCCGCGCGCCCGCATCGCCGCAACCGGTGGCCGCTCCGCGTCTCCGAGGAACACCGACGCGCCTGGGAGCAGGACCGCCACCGTCCCCGCCTCGGCCATCGCGTCCAACACGGCATCCGTTGCGGGTTCAAGGTGCTCGAGCGAGACCGCCCCCATCCGGGCCGCGGTCAACCCGAAGCCGGTCCCCGTCAGCTGCTCGGTGTGTGCCTTCAGCCCGAAGCCCGCCCGCGCCGCCGCCGCGAGCAGCGACTCACCCTCGTCAGGCGTGAACGCATTTCGCTCGACAAAGATATCCGCAAAGTGCGCCCGACCGGCCGCCGCGGGAATGAGCACCTCACCCGCGAGCCTGACCCACGCCCCGCGGTCCTCGCGGTACTCGGCTGGGACCATGTGCAGCAACAGCGTCGGGATGATCCGCTGCGCCCGCTCGGCCGCGAGCGACTCGATGACCGCGAGCTGCTTGAGCTCCGCCTCGACGCTGAGGCCGTAACCGGTCTTGACCTCGACCGTCGTGACCCCCTCCGCGAGCAGCGCGTCGAGCCTCGCCCGCGCCAGCTCCGCCAGGGTGGCCGCGCTCGCCTCCCGCGTCGCGCGGACCGTCGTCAGGATGCCACCACCGCGGGCCGCGATGCTCGCGTAGGTCTCGCCCCGGCAGCGCGCCACGAAGTCGGCCGCCCGGTCGCCTCCGAAGACGAGGTGGGTATGCGGGTCGACGAGGCCCGGAAGCATCGTGGCGCCTGCGAGGTCCAACACGTCGCTCTCCCGCACGAGCGCCTCGGGACACGCCCCTTGCGGGCCGAGCCACACCACGACGCCGGTCGCGTCCACCACCAGTTCGGCCTCCCGCAGGAGCCCTAGCGCCGCCTCGCCCTCCCCGTACCCGTCCATCGTCAACAGCTCGGAGATGCCAGTGTAGCGGGTCGTCATGCGCAGCTCACAGGTAGCGGTTGAAGTCCTTCAGCAACGCGACCACCGTCGCGTCGAGCCCTTCGGGGCGCTTCCGGCGCTCGACGACCCACGCCTTGACGACCGGGTCGCCGAGCGAGATGAGGGCGAGGGCGTCGATGATGCGTCGCTGCAGGAAGCCCCGCTCGGCCGCGTAGTCGCGACGCCCGAAGCCGACGTCGATGGACCAGGTGTCACAGATCTTCGCGTTGGCCCCGGGCCGGTCGAACGCCGCGATGAGCGGGTCGCGCAGCCGGCTGTCGCGCAGGTGCAGGATGACGCCCACCGCCACGCACGCGCGCCCGAGGTCGGCGGTCGCGAGCTGAGACGACCAGACCTCGGCCGCCCGGCCGACGCCCGCCTCCTCGGCGTCCGAGAGCCGCTTCTCGTCGAGGTCCGGCCGGCCCTTGTGGAACTCGCGCGCGAGGGCCTGGGTCGCCCACGCGAGGACCTCCCAGCGCGCCGTCGGCAGGGGGCGCTCGGCGAGGGGGATCACGGCCTCGAAGGCTGCAAAGGTCCGCATGCGGCCGAGCGCCACGACGCTCGCGTGCCACAGCGGTCCGTCATCCGCGCCCTCGGCGTATCCGATGAGCTCGGCCTGGCTGTCCGCATCCCGCAGCAGCCCCGACAACGCGATGAGGTCCGCCGCGCGGGCCATGCCGCCGCTCTCGACAGCGATCGCCCGCGCCTCCCGCAGGCCTGGCGCGAAGTCCTTGCGGACGCGCCCGAAGAGGTCGCGCTGCCAGCTCTCCAGCTTGCCCTCGTACGCCCACGAGTCGATGGCGTCGGACAGGTAGCCGAAGATGGACCCGAGGGCGCCGAGCGCCGCCTGCTGCACCTCGGGGGGCTGACGACGCGGGTCCCGCCACGTCCGATCGAGCAGCTCCAGGCCAGCCCCGAGGCGGTTCTCCCGCTTCTCCGAGGCCATCGACTTCAGCGCCTCGAGCTTCCCGGGCGTATCGTCGCCGCGCAGGGTCGTCCGCGTCCCGCCGTGCAGCTGCAAGCGGGTCAGGAAGCCGTCCGACACCCGGTCGAGCGCCCAGCCACCCGTCAGGACCAGCGCCACGATGATGACCGAGTACGGCAGCAGGTACGTGCCGAGCCCTCGCAAGCCCGCGGGCGAGTCGAGCGAGTCCGGCGGCACCTCGATCCGCTGCCCGAGCAGCACGCGCTCACGCCAGCAGTTCGGAAAGACGAGGTCCCCGAGCAGGCTGCCGAACGCAGCGCCGAACCCCAGCAGCACAAGCGCCAGACCAAGCAAAATCAACAGATTGGCACTGTGCGACGCGCTCGCGTTCCAGATCCAGTCGGTCGCGACCGGCCCGAGTCCGACGAGCACCCCCGCGAGGCCCAACGACGCGAGCCCGAGCCTCAGCCTGCGGCCGAGGAACCAGCGGATCACGGAAGCCCTTCGACGACGGCCTTGAGCCCGGCCGCCTGACGAATCCAGTCGACGAGGATCTGCGCGTTGGGCGTCACGGGCGCGATGCGCTGCGCCGCGTTGGCGGCCTCGAGGCGCCGCGCGAGATCGGCCGCGGCCGATCGTGCCAGATCGCGCGAGTGACGCACGCCAGCGGCCTGCAGCAGACGGACCATGCTCGGCCCGACACCGCTCACCCGAAGGAGATCGACCTCGGCCGCGATGAGCGTCAGGCGCGGCAGCGGCAGCCCCGAGCGCCGCGCGACGTCCTGGCGCCCCTTGAGGGACGCGATGGCATCGAGCAGCGCGAGCGTCGTGTCGAACCCGGCCTTCCTGAGGGCTGCCGTCTCGGCGTCGCTCAGGAAACCGGCGACGGGCAGACGATAGTGGCTCGCGTGCGCCGTCCCGGGGACGGAGACGGCCGGGAGGGCGGTGGCGGTGAAGCCGGCCGCGAAGACCAGCCTGGTGACGAACGGGCGCATTTCATTCCTCCAGCGGCGGCTCGGTCGGGAAGGAGAACCCGACCGAGATGGCTCCGAGCCAGTTCTGGCCCCAGGAGGACGCCGGGACCGAGCCATCCTTCCGGGAAGAAAGCGCACGGTTGACGAAATAATCCCGAACCTCGAACCCGACCGAGATCCCGCGCGTCGGGAAGAAGCGCGTGCCGACCCCGAAGAAGGGCGCGAGCGACACGCTGTCCTCGACGCGGCCCTCGCCAGCGACCATCGCGACGCCCGCACCGCCCGTCAGATGCAGGTCCCAGTGAACGAGCGACTCTGAAAACAGCAACGCCTTGCCGCTGAAGGGGACGAGCTCGATCGCGAGGGTCGCGAGCGTCCGCAGCGCGGTCGTGTCGAATTCGAAGGGCGCGTCCGGGCGCGACAGCTCGCGCACGATGTCGTCCGAGAGCGCCGTCCGCACCGAGCCGCCCGCGAGGACGTCGGCCCCGATCCCGAGCCAGCTGTCGAGATAGTAGCGATAGAACACGCCAGCGCCGACGTTGTGGGCGTAGGGATCGCCCACGGTGAAGGCGAAGGCGGGCGCGACGTGGTGTCGCCCGTCGTGCAGCGGACGCGTCGGCAGCGTGGGCGGCGCGTCATCGAGCAGCGGGTTCGCGGCGTGCCCAGAGGATGGCGACGCGGCGAGCGCGACGAGCGCGACAGCGGCGACGGAGAGGGGCTTCGTGGCGCAGGGACGCACGGCAGACCTCGGCGTTTCGGGCGTCAACACGGCAGGCCTCGTCATTTCGGGAAGGTGTAGTCGAAGCCGAACGGGATGAAGATCGCGAGCCCGCCCTGTCCGACGACGTTGTTGACGAGGCGGGACCCTGCGGCGAACGACTCGACGTAGAGGTGGTCGCGCGCCTCGAGGGTCAGGGCGAGCCAACGCGTCAGGAAGACGCGCAGCCCCGCGCCGACCATCGCGGTCGGGAGCGCGTCGCTGCGGGAGGTCGCGGTGACGCCGCCACCGACGAACGCCTGCAGGTCCCAGTAGCCGATCCCCGACTCGAAGAGCTTGAACTTGCCGTCGAGCATGACGAAGGCCGCCTCGAGGCCGGCGTACCAGCGCAGCGTCGAAAGCTCCGGATAGACCTCGAGGTCGCCCGTCACGGTGTCGAAGACCTCGGAGGTCTGGGCGAAGTACTGCGACCAGGTGGCCCCGACGGCCACGGACTCGGAGATGTGGAAGCGCCCGACCGCGCTCGCCGACACCTGGTCGTGCATGACGTCTGCAATCGACGCGCCGCCCGCGAGCGCGAGCTCGAAGCGCCCGGCCTTGAGGATGGGGCGCTGTTGCAGGATGCGTACGCGGGACTCGAGGTCGGACGGAGGTGTCGGGGCCTCGGGGCCCTCGCCTTCGTCGCCCTCCTCGCCGACTCCCGGCTCGAGGTTCTCCCCGTCGGCAGGCGGCGCGTCGGCGTCCTCGGCCGCGACCCGAGGGGCCGCGGTCAGGCTCGCGAGGACCCCGAGGAGGGTCAGGATCCGGGATGGTCGTGTCTCAGTCATGCAGTCCACCGCGCAGCGAGTGACGGGACCGTACACTAGCCCGCCTTGCGCGGGGCGGTCAAGGTGGGCGACGCGAAGCGCGGTGAGGGACCCGAACCGGACACGGAGCTTGATCCCGACGTGGGGCCGCTGGTACATGCGCCCCCTCGCCCACGACGTTTTCCCACGAACTCTGGAGGGGACCGCATGCGAATCCCGCAACCCATCGCGTTCGCGATGACCTCATTCCTCCTGACAGCCCCAACCGGCTGCTTTGATTCCCCGCGCCGTCCGCTCGGAGACACCTGCGAGGAGACGGCCGAATGCGTCGCTGGCGAGTGTCTCGGAGGCGTGTGCCTCGACCCCGAGGGGGATGCCGACGAGGACGGCCTCGTCAACCGGGCCGAGGCCTCGCTCGGGACGAACCCGCTCGAGGCCGACACCGACGCGGACGGGGTGAACGACCTCGCAGAGATCGGTGAAGTCGGCGCGCCGCGCGACAGCGACGGCGACGGACGCCTCGACGCGGCCGAGAGCAACGCGACGGATGGGGATAGTGACTGCCTCGCGGACGAGGTGGACGTCGCCAACGACGCGCCCGAGACGGACCCGACCGCGCGCGGGGCCAAGCTGTGCCTCCGCGCCGGGGTCTGCGCCGAGGGAGGGGCCACGGCCTCCTGCGAGGACGGTGAGAGCGCGTGCGACTACGGGGCGGTCGCCGACTTCGAGGCCGACGAGGTCTCGTGCGACGGCCTCGACAACGACTGTGACGGTGTCGTG
>SYAK01000480.1 GCA_005788935.1 Pseudomonadota bacterium | reverse complement strand
GCCTGGTTCGCAGCTGGGGCCGCGCCGCTCTTCTTCGCCGGGGTCTTCGCCGCGACCGGGCTCGTGCTCATGGCGGCGGCCCGTCTCGCACAGCGGCATGCCGCGCGCGGGCCGCTATTTCCGGGGCCCGTCGAGCAGGTCGCGCGCTGGCTGACGCGCCTCACGGGCCTCGCGCTCGCGCTCGCCCTCGCGTCCGCCGCGACAGACACGGAGAGCGGGCTCGATCTCGGCGACCCGCCACCGCTGCCCCTGCCCGACCCCGACGTCCTGAACCGCCCTGCGCCGGCCTGCGACGTCGGCCTCTGCGCCCCGCTCCCCGAGGAGCCGCCGAAATGACGCGCGAGGTCCGCCACCGCTATGACGATCCCCTCGACGAGGTCTGGCTCGCCGCCGCCCGCGAGGTCGGCTGGGAGGTCCGCCGCGCGCCCGACGCCTACGCCAGCTTCGACGGGCGCGGCACGCTCACCATCACGACGCCCGACGCCTTCGACGCGGACGACTGCCTCGCGCAGATGATTTTGCACGAGCTGTGCCACGCGCTCGTCGCCGGGCCCGAGGCTGCCTGCCTGCGTGACTTCGGCCTCGAGAACGCCGACGACCGTGACCTCGCTCAGGAGCACGCCGTCCACCGTCTGCAGGCCGCGCTCGCGGGCCGTTGGGGGCTCCGCCGCGTCTTCGGCGTCACGACCGACTGGCGCCCGTACTGGGACGCGCTCCCCGCGGACCCGCTCTCCCCGGGCCGCGACCCGGCCATTGCGCGCGCCCGAGAGGCCTTCGCCCGCGCCGCGGAGGCTCCCTTCGAGCCAGCGCTCCGGCGCGCCTTCGCCCGCACTCGCGCTATCGTCGACGCGACCCGCGACGCCCTCCCTCCCGACCACCTTCTCGCCCAGGCCGACCCACCGCGCGTTCATGCCCTCGGCGTTCCAGCCGGCCCGCGCGACGCCCGCTGCGGCGCCTGCGCCTGGTTTTCGCCACCTCGGACGCCGCGAGCGGCGGCTCCCGACGTCGGGCCGGAGGTCCTCGCCGCGCTGTCCCCAGCCTCCGGGATCGGGTCGTCAGCCGCGCTCGGGGACGTGCCTGCCGAGGCTCGCGGCCGCTGCCTCCGCCACGCCACGGTCCACCGCCGTCCGTCCGTGACCGCGGCAACACTCGCCTGCCACGCCTGGGAGCCGCGCCTCGAGCCCGCTTCCTGCCTCGCCTGCGGTGCCTGCTGTCGCGAGGCCTTTCATCTCGTCCCGGTCGAGCCACGAAGTCCGCTGCACATCCTGCGCCCCGACTGGATCCGCCGCGATGACAGCGCCTTCGGGCCGTGGCTCCCGCGTCCTGATGGCCGCTGCGTGGCGCTCGGCGCGCGCACGTCCGCCCCCTGGGTCTGTGACGTCTACGAACATCGGCCGCGCGCCTGCCGCGACTTCGCCCCGAACTCCGCCAACTGTCTCGAGGCCCGTCGTCGCTGCGGCCTCTCCTGAGCCTCCCCGAAAACCTGACATCCCGTCAGAAAACCCTGTTGCCCCGCTTCTTGCGCCTCGCGGGTGTTCCTCCTATGGTCCCGCCGCCATGGCCACCCCCACACCATCCACGCCGCCGCGCCCTGCGCGCTGGCGCCTCTTCGTGCCGAACGCGCTCACCTGCGCCTCGCTGACGGTCGGTCTCGCGGCGATCGTCATCGCGCTCACCCGCCACGACTTCGTCGAGTCCGCCTGGCTCGTCATCCTGTCGACGCTGCTCGACAAGCTCGACGGGACGGCGGCCCGGGCCCTTCGCGCCACGTCCGACATCGGGGTGCAACTCGACTCGTTCGCCGACTTCGTGACCTTCGGCATGGCGCCCGCCGCGATGCTCTACGCCGCGGGCCACCACGCAGCCGACGCTGGCGTCGCGACCCTCTGGGCGGGTGATGCCGGCCGCCTCGCCCTCGCCGCGCTGACCGCCGCCTACGTCCTGTGTGCCTGCTTGCGGCTCGCGAAGTTCAACGTCCTGACCGAGAATCTCCCGCCCGATGCCCCCAAGGTCTTCTACGGCATGCCTTCGACCTTCGCGGGCGGTCTCCTTGCCGTCCTTTACATCCTCGCGGACAAGTACGCCCTCGCGGCTGGCGACGCCCTGCCGATCCTCGCCGGATTGCTCGGCCTGCTGATGGTCTCGAACTGGCCGCTGCCAAAGCTCGCCCGCCGCAACCAGCCCGTCCTCGACGCCATCCAGGTCCTGACCGTCGTCGGCACCTACCTCTGCAGTATCTTCCGGATCTTCCCGGAATACCTGGCCTTCAACGTCATCACCTTCGCGTTCGTCGGCTTCGGCTGGGGCTTCGTCCACCGCAAGCGCCTCCTCGCGGCGCGTCGCCCAGCGGCAGCGGCCCCATCAGCCTGACGTGTCTCGCGGCGCTCCGACGCCCGCCGCCGCGTCCGGGTCCGCCACCGGCTCGCCGTCCGGTCCGAGCACGACCGGTCGCATCCCAAGCACCCGCCCGACGAGGGCGTGCCCGGCATACACGAGCGGCGTCAGCCCGACCGCGACCACCAGCTTCACGAGGTAGCTCGTCAGGATGAGCGTCGGGATGAGCGGCTCCTGCGGCGTGCCGATCCAGGCGAGGCTCTGGATCGCCACCGTGTCGACGAGCTGCGAGACCGCGGTCGATCCCGTGGCGCGCAGCCACAGCAGGCGGTTCGACGTGAGGCGCTTGAGGCGGTGGAAGACCGCGATGTCGGTCAGCTGCGCGACGAGGTACGCCGCGAGCGAGGCCCCGAAGATGCGGACCGAGTCGGTAAAGACGTCCGTGTAGCACGTATCGGAGATGGCGGTGAACGACGCCGAGGGCAAAGCGCCCGCCGCGAGCACGAGGCCGAGCGTCAGCGTCGCCATCCCGAAGCCGATCCACGTGACGACGCGCGCCAGCCGCTTCCCGTAATATTCATTGATGAGATCGGTCAGCAGAAAGGTCACGGGGAACGGGATCATGCCCGCAGAGACCGCAAGCTCGAGACCGCCGATCTCGAAACCATAGAGGCGCCCGCCGATCAGGTCCCCCACCACGAGGCAGGTGACGAAGGCCGCGACCAGCACCACGAAGAACACGAGCCGCGCGTGGACCTGCAAGGCCATCCTCCCCAGGGCCGAAGCGCCAGCCCGCGTGACCGAGTGAAGCACGCCGGCCCAGCCGCCTCAAGCGCTTCCGGTCCGTCCGCGTCCGGCGGCGCGCGTCTGTCCGCGCGCTCAGAACGGATGCGGGCCGCTCATCCCCGCCATCCTGTCCCGCGGCGTCGCGGGGATGACGACGGGCATCGAGCGGTTGGCGATGAGCGCCTCGAAGCCCTGCGACACCCAGCCCGGGCTCGGCGGTCGCAGCTCGGCCGGCAGCCGCCAGGCGGTCCAGAAGGCCCCGAGCGGCACGGCTGTCCGCTGCCCGTCGGCCGGGTCGTGGATGAGCACGCGCCCGCGGTCGAGGCCCACGACGACCACCCAGTGAAGTCCGGGGGCCCGGACGTTCCAGAGGCGCGCCGCCTCGGCGAGCACCACGAGTGGCCGCCGCTCGGCGAGGCTGCGCTTCAGCACCGCGAGCGACCACAGCTCGCGCGGAAGCCACGGGTGGTCCACCTCGCGCCAGCGCGCGTCGCTGAAGCTCTCGAGCGAGCCGCGCATCATGCTGCGGGTCGATCCCCCCGAGTCCGCGCCCGCCTGCCGCTTTTGGCGCCGCGGAAAGCGCTGCCAGGTCCATTCGCCGATCGCGTTGCGCAGCTCTCGCAGCTCGTCTGGCGACTGCTCGCCAGCATAGGCCGCCACCGCCATCGCCGCCGCGGTCGGCCCGCAGTTCGACTTGTCACCGACCTGCCGGACGAGCGGCACCGGCAGGTCGATGGACCAGCTCGCGAGCGGCTCCTCCGCGCGCGGCGGCAAGACCACGGCGTCACCGTCCGCGAGCGACAGCGAGACCCGCACCACCCCGCCTCGGGTCCCGTCCGCCTCGACCCGGGTCATCCGCTGGCTGTTCTCGGCTGGCGGGTTCGGGCGCGCGTCGCTGGCGGTCAGCGCGAACCATCCGATAAGCAGGACCGCGAGCGCCCCGGGCCCGCGGACGCAATTCCCCGAGCGTCCGTGGTCCCGCGTGTGTTGGCGCCGCTTCATCGCTCGCGTCCCCTTGTCCGCACCGACCCCGGCACGGGGCTGCATGCTAGCGGAAACGCACCGCCCGACGCGAATCTTCAACTGCTCCGTCACGGACCCGCCAGCACCGCCTCCGAGGCCCGCCAGAGCCGGTGGCGACTCTCGGGTTGACATCCCGCGTCAAACCGCGGCACCGTCCGCCGTCGCGCGCATGCCCTGGCGCCCCGGCCCTGCCGCGACCGCTCGCAGGACCCGCCTGCCGCACCCGCCCCGGAGGCCACGATGGACACCAACACCCAGATCATCGGACCCCAGACGACCGTCACTGGCGCCGTGCGCGGCAAGGGTCCGCTCGCCATCGCCGGGCGCGTCGACGGGCAGGTCATCCTCGAGGGCGACTGCCTCATCATGGCCCGCGCCGTCGTTCAGGCCGCCATCGAGGCCGACACGGTCGAGGTCCGCGGCGCCGTGAAGGGTGACGTCCGCGCCCGCGGCCACGTCATCGTCGCCGCCAACGCCAGCGTCGAGGGCCTCATCGAGGCGCCGCGCGTGGAGATCGACCCGCAGGCCCGCGTCCGCGCCCGCCTCGCGATGCCCATCCAGCTGCCCCGCGGCGTCCGCGCCCGCACCTGAACCCCGCCTGACCCCGGAGACTTCATCCATGGCCGACACCGTCATCGGACCCAACATCACCATCGAGGGCGACATCAGCGGCGCCGACGCGCTCGTCGTCCTCGGCGTCGTTCGCGGCCGCATCCAGTCGAAGGAGGGCGTCCTTGTCGCCGCCTCCGGGCGGGTCGAGGCCGAGATCGAGTCGTCGAGCGTCGAGGTTGCCGGCAGCGTCCAGGGCAACATCACCGCGACCTCCGCGGTCGAGCTCAAGGCTGGCGCCCGCCTGGTCGGCGACGTGCGCGCTCCCCGTATCCTCATCGCCGATGGCGCCTCCTTCAAGGGCAACATCAACATGCAGGGCTGAGGGGTCCGACGATGAAGGACAACGCCGTCATCGCCGCTGGCCATCGCGTCAGCGGCAACATCTCGGCCGCCGAGGACCTGGCCATCTTCGGTCGCGTCGAGGGTCGCATCCAGTCCGAGGCGACCGTCGTCGTCGAGGGCTCCGCCATCATCGAGGGTGACATCACGGCGGCCTACGTCGTCGTCCGTGGCCTCGTCGTCGGCGACATCGCGGGCGTCGAGGGCGTCGAGGTGGCGCCAGGCGCGCAGGTCGCGGGCGACATCCGGACGCGCCGCCTCACGCTGCGGGCTGGTGGTCGTGTCGCTGGCACGGTCTCGACTGGCGTCGAGGTCGCGGGCGTCGCGACCGGACTCGCACGCGGGGTGCAGGCGTCAGGCGCGTGGGCCTCGTCAGCCACCGCTCCGGCTCCGGCGTGGTCCTCGCCCCGGGTGTCGTCGCCGATGCCGATCGCCGCGCCCGCCCCAGCCCCCGCGCCCATGCCGGCTTCTTCCGCCGCATCGGCGCCCGCAGCGACCACGCCCGCGCCCGCGCCAGCCCCTTCCGGGCCCGGCCCCCTCTTCTCGGGGTGGCCTTCGGACGAGGCTGTCGAGAACGCCGCACGCAGCGAGCCCGCGCGTGAGGGCCCCTGACACCGGCCCCGGGCGCGCCGCGACGGGGCTCCCCCGCGCGGTGTGGGCTGCGTTCGCCGTCGCGTTGACCCTCGCCGCATCTGCCTGCGCCTCCTCCCCGTGGGAGCGCGCAGTGACCACGTGGAGCCGCACCGAGCGCGCCTACGTCAACTTCGAGACGCGCGCCATCCTCCATGCGTCCCTGAGGTCTGCGCCGTTCCGGGCCGCCTGGGTCGACGCCTATGCGCAGGCCTTCGCCCTGACCCCCACCCAGCGCGACCAGCTCGCCGCCGTCGAGGCCGAGGCCGCCGCCGGCCGCGTCACGGTGCTCGCTGGCTTCTATACCGCCGAGCCCCGCTGGAACTCGCTGAATCCGGCCGACGGGCTGTGGGAGGTCCGCCTCGAGACGGACCGGGGGGACCTCGCCCACCCGGTCGCGGTGCGGCGTCTTGACACCTCCAACCCGGTCTGGGCGACGCTTCTGCCTTGGCTCGACCCCTTCTCGGTCCTCTACGAGCTCCAGTTCGAAGCGGCGACGCTCGGGCCGGGCGACCATGACCGCCTCGAGCGCCCGCTCAGCCTGGTCATCGCTGGCGCCGCCGCCCGTCTCCGGGTCACCTGGCAGACGCCATGACCGCCTTCCTGCGGGGTGCTGACGGAACGCGCCTCGCCTACACGCGCTCGGGACAGGCGGACGGTCCGCGCGTCGTGCTCTGCGACGGGATTTCTTGCGACGGCTACATTTACCGCCTGATCCGTCCCGTGCTCGAGGCCCGCTGCGCCGTCCTGCACGTCCACTATCGAGGACATGGCCGCTCGGGCCTGCCCCGCGACCCGGACCGCGCGACCATCCCGGACCTCGCGCGTGACCTCGACGCGGCGCTCACCCACGTCGGGTGGTCTGATGCGACCTTCTTCGGCCACTCGATGGGGGTTCAGGTCGTCCTCGAGACCGCCCTTCGCTTTCCGCAGCGCGTGCGGGCGGGTGTCCTCGCCTGCGGCTCCTTCGGACGCCTGCTCGACAGCTTCGGCCGCACCGATCTCGGGGCCCGCATCTTCCCGGCCATCGACGTCTTCTTCCGGCGCTATCGGGACGAGGTCGCGACCGCCACGCGCGCCTTCATGCCGACGCCGCTGGCCTACCTCGTCGCGAGCCTCGAGGTGAAGGCCGACCGCATCAAACCCGAGGATTTTCAACCCTATCTCGACCACTTCGCGCGCATGCCGATCGACCTCTTCCTCGGTCTGCTGCACGACGCCGCCGAGCGTACCGCGCTCCCGTGGCTCGATCGCCTGCCGCAACCGTTCCTCGTGGTCGCGGGCGAGGACGACGGGTTCACCCCGCTCGAGACGTCGGAGATGCTCGCGAGGCGACTGCCCGAGGCCCGCTGGGTGTCGCTGCCCGACACGAGCCACACGGCTCCGCTCGAGAACCCGCAGGCCTTCGAGGCCGCCGTGACCGCCTTCCTCGACGCCATGGCTGACCGAGACGTCCCGTACCCACCCGCGCACGACCCGCGCTGGCCTGCGTCGACCTGGACCCGCGACCCCGCCGCCTGCTGACGCGGCGTGGTCAGCCGTGGCTCAGCTCGACCCGGAAGAGCTGCTGGCCCACCAGGATGCAGGACGTCGCGACGAGGCGCACGGCCGCGTCGAGCCGCAGGTAGGTGCCGTTTGACGACCCGAGGTCTTCGAGCACGACCTTGCGATCCCGCCACTTCACGGCCGCGTGCAGCCCCGACACGAAGAGGTCCGTGCTGAAGTTGATGTCGCCGCGCTCGCGTCCGAGTCGGACCTGCTCGCCGCCGAGCAGGTGACTGTCCCCGAACTGGGTCGGCGTCATGACCTGCGCGAGGCGCCCCCACGCCGACTCTGGCACCGGGCTCCCGAGGACCCCGCGGTCGCCGCCAGGGCGCACGTTGGCCTCGACGTAGCCACCCCGCGGCTCGGACGCTCCGGGTGCGAGCTGGTCGAGGCGATCGAGCTGCAGCAGCTGCTGGCCGATGCGGAAGACCGTCCGACGCTCGCACACGTGCGGCTCGGTCAGCTGGATGAAGAGGCCGTTGGTCGATGGCAGCGGCTCGATCTTCACGCTGTCGAAGTCGATGTACATGACGACGTGGCGCGCGGCCATGAAGTCATCCTCGGGGTAGGCGAGGACCTCGCTCGCGGGATCCCACGGTCCCTCCGACGCGTCATAGCGCGCCTCCGAGCGCCCGATGATGAGCGGCTGCGGCCCGAGCGTCACGACCGTCTCCTCGGTCCCGTCATCGAAGACCTGCACGAGGACCGCGCTCGCCACGCGCCGTCGCACCCGCCGCGACGCCGGCGGCACCCCGGGGCGGGCTCCGAAGCCGGTCGCGGATCCGAGCGGTGGCGGCGGTGCCTGCGCCCGGTTCGCCTCAGGTGCGGGCGTCTCGGTGGTCGTGCCGTCCGGCCCCTTCAGGCCGACCCCGACGGAGGAGCCTGGCCGCCGCACCCCCGAGCGCGAAGCTGGCGGGCTGCCAACGCCCGCTGGCACGGCGGTCCGCTGCGCGCTCTCCACGGTTGTCACCTGGCCTGCGAGGGCTGGCGGCAGATCGCTGTGCGTCACCCGTGCCCGGTCCGGCCGGGCGGCCGCGGGAGTCTGCTGGGGCGGCGGAGGCGGACTCGCGTCGGTCTTCGGCGCGAAGGCGCGGTCGAGATCCTCCCCGCACCCCAGGCAAAAGCGGAGGAAGGGTTCGGTCTCGTGGCTGCAGAAAGGACAGGTTCTCATGACGCGCCTCTCTCCCGGGCGGCCTGACCGCGCACGGGCGCGTGTGTGGCCGCGGCCAGCCCCGCTGCGGTACGGGGACGGCTGGCTCGACTGTCACCGCGTGCCGGGCTCAGCCAGCCTGCAGGTGGTCTCTCTAGGTACCCCCGCGCCCGCCTCCGGTCAACCTTCGCGGGCCACCGACCCGCCATGGCCCCGCCGCCGTGCTCCGCGCCAGCCTCCTTCGACCCCCCGTACTTGTAAAAGTCCCGTCACGACATGCCGCGCCGCGCTGGACGCGGGCCGAGCAGCCGCTGCCTGTCGCTGCCGCATCTTGACATGGCTGGCGCCCCGCCCTAAGACGCTCGCGATTTCACTCTCGGCCCCGCTCGATTGGGCGTCCGCCCCCCTCCGCCTCGAGGTCCCTGCCATGATCCGCGCCGCTTCCAGCCTCGCCCCGCTTGGGCTCTTCGCCTCCGCGCTCCTGTTCGCGTCGGTCCTCACGGGCTGCCCGAAGTCGTACCCCAACTGCGACAACGACAAGACCTGCCAGAAGTTCAACGAGGTCTGCGTCGATGGCCTCTGCAAGCAGTGCGGCAACGACAGCCACTGCAAGGCCATCGACGCCTGCATGAGCTGCCAGGCCAACGCCTGCGTCCGTGATCCAGGCTGCTGCAAGTCCGACCTCGACTGCCCCGGCGGCCGCTGCAAGCGCGCGACCGGCTCGGCGAGCGGCATGTGCGTGGCGGGCTGCGAGTCGAAGGACGACTGCCCGGCGGGCCAGAAGTGCAACAACGGTGCCTGCATCCCCGACATCGAGTGCAGCGACGACAGCGGCTGCGCCTCGGGCGAGCGCTGCGACGGCGGCCGGTGCGTGCCGGGCTGCAAGGTCGAGACGGTGTACTTCGACTTCAACGAGGACGCCATCCGCCTCGACCAGGAGTCCGTCGTGTCGGGCAACGCCGCCTGCCTCAAGGCGAACGGCAGCAAGGTGGGCCTCGAGGGCCACTGCGACGACCGCGGCTCGGACGAGTACAACCTCGCCCTCGGCCAGCGTCGCGCCAACTCGGTCGCCAAGCAGTACAAGGCGCTCGGCGTCTCTGAGGGTCAGATCTCCGGCACGGTCTCGTACGGCGAGGAGCGCGGCGTCTGCAGTGACCCCGACGAGGGCTGCTGGAGCCGCAACCGCCGCGTGGAGAGCGTCGCCAAGTGACGCCGCGCGAGACCCGTCTCGCAGCAGTCCGACGCAGCATGGCGCCACGGCTCCCGGCCCTCGGGGTGCTCGTGGCGTTCGTGCTTTCGGGGGCTGGCTGCGCCACGTCGAAGGAGCACCGCGAGGTCGCTGCGCGCGTCAACGCGCTCGAGCGGGAGCGTGGGCAGCTGCTCGAGCAACTGAACCTCGGTGGCGATCGGATGGAGCGGCTGCACGCCAAGCTCGTCGAGGCCGAGGAGGCCCTCAGGCGGGCGGGGGCGGAGTTGTCGCTGCGTCTCGATCGCCTCGAGCAGGCGGCCCCGCGGCTCCGGGGTGACCTTGATGCGGTCGTCTTCACGCTGCGCGGGGTCGAGGGGACGATCAGCGTCATCAAGCGCGAGCTGTCGGACCGCCTCGGCTCGACCGCGGTCTACCTGCCGCAGGATGTCCCGAAGGAGCCCGACGCGCTCTGGGCGTCGGCCGAGAGCCGGCTCACCGCCCGCGAGATCCCGGAGGCCCGCGCGCTCTTCGAGCTCTTCGCGGCGTCCTTCGAGACCGATGCGCGCGCCCCGCGTGCGTTCTACCGCCTCGGCGAGGCCTATGAGGCCGCAGGCGACATGGAGAATGCGCGCAACCATTACCAGAAGGTTTACGACCGCTTTCCGGAGTCGCCCGAGGCGCCCGGGGCCGTCATGCGCATCGCCCAGGTCTTCGTGACGCTCGGTGACTGCAAGCGGGCGAAGGTGCTCTACCAGTTCGTCGAGTCGAACTTCCGCAAGGCGCCCGAGGCGGCCACCGCGAAGGCCCGCCAGAAGACCGTCCTCGGTGAGTGCAAATGAACGGAATCCGTTTCAACTCAAACTGATGTCCCGCACGCCATGTCTCTTCCGTCCGCCTCGACCGCCCTCTGGGACGTCATCGTCGTCGGGGCCGGCCACGCCGGTGCCGAGGCCGCTCACGCCGCGGCCCGCATGGGGGCCCGTGTCCTGCTCCTGACGCACAACCTCGATCGCGTCGGATGGATGAGCTGCAACCCGGCCATCGGC
>SYAK01000042.1 GCA_005788935.1 Pseudomonadota bacterium | reverse complement strand
GAGCGTCCGGCCACGCCAGCCCCTGCCCGGGCCGAGGGTGGTGAGCGTCCGGCCGCCGCGACACCTGCTCGCCCATCGGGTCCGGGCCCCGCGCGCCCCGAGGCTGGTGCCGAGCGCCGCCGCCAGGTGGACCCGGCACCGAGCCGATTCGGTGCCCCGATGGAGCCCGGCCACCGCTTCAACCCCGCGGATCCCCGGTCCCAGCGCGACGTGGTCCCAGGCCGGGATACGGGGACCAGCGAGATGCGGCCGAGCTTTGGTTCGGACCTCCGTGACCGCGGCATGCGAGCCCCCGAGGGGCCGCGCACGGGCTCGCCCAGCCGTCCCGAAGTCCGACCGACGGCGCCCCAGGTTCGTCCGACGGCGCCCCAGGTTCGGCCGACAGCGCCCCGGTTCCGGCCGACGGCGCCCGAGTTCCGCAGCGCCCCCCAGCCGACCCGCCAGGCTCCTCAGCTCCGCGGCCACCAGCCGTCCGTGCGCCCCGCGACGCCAGCCCGCGACCTCCGTCCGAGCGCGCCGAGCCGTCCGTCCACGCCGATGGGCCGTCCCTCCCACGGGGGTGGGCGGTCAGGCCGTGGCCGCTGACCAGAGCTGACGTTTCGTCCCATGACGCCTGGCTCGACCTACCAGACCGGGCGTCGTCGAACGACGGTCGCCGCCAGCCTGCGCCGAGCGAAGGCCCGCCCCTGCACGTCGACGCTCCCGGGTTGACGGGACCCGCGCCGAGATGAAGGATCGCGGGCATGGATGACACCACGCCGCCGCCTGTGCTGACGTTGCAGACCCTCGCGGCCCTCCTCGCGGTCCCGGTCGAGCTCGCCGAGGCCCTCGTCCTCGCCCACGAGATCCCCCACGTCCGGATCGGCAAGAGCCGCCGCTTCACGACCCGCCAAATCCTCGCGTGGCTCGAGCGTCACGCCGCGCCAGGGGGCGCCGAGCTGCTGCCGCCGCCCGTCGAGACCGAGCCCTCCGCGGAGCCCGGCCGCAGCCACGGAGCCCTCGCCGAGGCGGCGAGCCACGAGTCCGTCTGGCTTGACGCCGCGATGACCGAGGTCCTCGGGGCGGGGGCGTCCGATCCGGTGCGCAACCTCGGGCGCCTGAAGCTTCGCGACGCGCTGCTCGAGCTGAACGACGGCGTGTTGCCGCTGCTCGGGCGCCTGTCCCAGGGCGGGCTGCGCGCGGACCCCGAGGAGCGGACCCGGACCTCGGCGTGGCGCCTCGATCGCGCCGATGAAGGCCCGATCGACGCCATGAGCATCGCCTGGGGGGCTGCCACCCAGGACGGTGTGGCGGGTCCGCGGACCACAACACCGCCGCAGTTCGCCGATCGCGCGCGCGTCCGGCTCGAGATTCGCGACGGTCTTCTGCGGGTCCTGCTCGAGAGCGGGACCGCCCACCTCGTCCTTGGCGGGGCCGAGATCAGCTCGCTCGAGGAGGCGGGGCTCACGGTGGATGGCGCATCGCTCGCGGGCGGGGCCCTGATGGTGCAGGCGATCGCCCGTGTCTACGCGCTGCCCGCCCGCGGGGTCGCCCTCGCGACGGTCGTCCGCGCGCTGACGGCTGACCTCGCTGTCCTGGTCCCGCTCTGGCTGCGGCTCGCGGCGTGAGGGTGGACCTTCGCATCGCCGCCACCTGGGCGGGCGCGCCGCTCCCCGACGCCGAGGTGACCCGCCTGACGCTGAGCCTTGCGGGCGACGGTCCGGACGGTGCGATGACGAGTGCCCTCGATGCCCCCTTTCACGATGACCCGCCGCCTGCACCGGAGATGCATCCGCGAACGGCACGCGAGGGCCTGTGGGAGTTCGAGGTGGTCGAACTCTTCCTCGGCGGCCTCACCGCAGGCCCCGCGGGCCCTTACACCGAGCTCGAGTTCGGGCCGCACGGGCACGCGCTCGGGCTGCGCCTGGCTGGGTATCGTCACCGGATCGCACGCTTCGAGGTCGATTTCCGGTCGCTCGTCATCGATCGCGTCGCCCGCCGCTGGCAAGGGCTCGCGCGGGTCCCGCTCGCCCTCCTCCCGCCGCCTCCCTGGTGCGGAAACGCGTTCGCGATGCATGGGGTTCCGCGGCGTCATCAGGCCGCCTTTCCGGCCCCTCCCGGCCTCGCGCCCGATTTCCATGCGGCGGCCTCCTGGCGGCCGCTTTCGCTCGGCTGAGCGCCCGCGTGGAAGTCCTCCGCGAGGCGCCTGATGCCGCCTGATGCCGCCTGATGCCGCTTGACCTTGACGGCGCGCAGGGATGAAGTGCGGGGCGTGAACGCATTGTCCCCCACCGACGCCTCAGGCGACCCTGTCGCCCCTCCGCCCTCCGACTGGCCGCGCGATTGGCCTGGCGCGGGTCCTATCGATCTCGGTCGCCACGACCTGCCGCACGCCTCGTCGATGACTGAGTGGTGGTATGTCAACACCCACCTCACGGCCGCCGACGGCCGCCAGTTCGCGCTGTTCGCCGCCTTCTTCCGCGTCGTGACGGGGCGCGACGAGGCGACGGGCGCCCAGCGTCACGCGCACTCGCTGACCTGGGCGCTCACCGATCTCGACGGTCGCCGCTACATCAGCGACACCCTCGTCGACTGGGACTCGCCGCGCATCGGGCTCGCCCGCGTCGAGCGGCAGGATGCGGGTAACTCGCGGGACCCGCGCGTTCGACGTGCGCTCCGCGAGATGCTTCGGAAAGGTCAGATCCCATGGCCGGACCACATGTTCGAAGCCGAGCCCCACGTCGGTGATCGGCGCCTCGAGCTCGACTTCGACGGCCGCCGCTTCACGAAGCGCGACGATGACAGCTACCGCCTCGAGCTGTGGCACGGGCAGGCGGCGTGCGGGGTTGACCTGGTCTTCACCCCGCCGCCTGGAGCCGCGCCGATCCGACACGGCGACGACGGCGTCGTCCGAGGGCCTGACCGCGGCGACATGTTCTACTACTTCATGCCTGACATGACCGTCTCGGGTGAGGTCACGAGCCACGGGTTGCCTGTCAAGGCGTCAGGGATCGGCTGGTACGACCACGAGTTCGGCGGGCACCGCGGCGATGGGGTGACAGCTGACGAAGTGTCAGCTGTCGCCCATGACGACGTCGCCTGGAACTGGCTCGCCGCACAGCTCGACGACGGGACGCAGGTGACGGCCTACGTCATGACGGATCTGAAGACTGGCGAGAGCCTCGGGCAGCGTGCGGTCTGGATCGACGCGGCCCGCGTGCGCCACGAGGCGACCGAGCTGACGCTGACGCCGCTCAACAGCTGGACTAGCACCCGCACCTTCAACAACTATCCGACGGCCTGGCAGCTCTCCGTGCCATCACTCGGCCTCGAGCTCGAGGCGCGCGCGCCGTTTGACGACCAGGAGCTCGTGACCCTCATCTCGAAGCCCGCCTTCTGGGAAGGTCGCGTCGATCTGCGCGGCACCCGCGGAGGGGCCGCTGTCAACGGGCGCGGCTACATCGAGCGAAGCGGTTACCTCGCGGTCGACGACCTCGATGGCTTCTTCAAGGCCGTCGGAGTCCAGGTCCGCAAGAGCGTCGCGAATCTCCTGCCCTTCGAGCCCACCTTCGAGAAGGTCCGCGACCTTATCGCCTCCGAGGAGCGCGCCCACTACATGGAGGGCGTCGATCTCGCGAAGTTCGTCAAGACCGGCGTCGCCCCGGTTCGCGCCATCACCGACCGTGGCGGCAAGGGTTGGCGCAGCTACGCCGCCCTCGCCTGCTGCGACGTGGTCGGCGGCGACTCGCGTGACTTCGTCCACTGGCTCGCCATGCCCGAGCTCATGCACGTCGGCTCGCTCATCATCGACGACGTGCAGGACAAGAGCATTATCCGCCGTGGTGGCCCGGCCTGCCACGTGACCTACGGCGACGCGCTCGCCATCAACGCCGGCACCTCGTGCTACTTCATGGGGCAGAAGCTGCTCCACGGCTCGAAGGTCTCGCCCGCGCGCAAGCTGCGCCTCTACGACCTCTACTTCGAGGCCCTCCGGGCTGGTCACGCAGGCCAGGCCGCCGACATCGAGGGTCTGGACGCCGAGCTGCCCCACGCCGTCGAGACTGGCGACACCACCGTTCTCGAGGCGCGGCTGCTCGCGATCCACCGCCTGAAGACGGCCGCTCCGGCGGGCGCGCTCGCGCGCATGGGCGCCGTCGTCGGTGGCGGCACCGAGGCGCAGATCGAGGGCCTCGGGCGCTACTTCGAGTCCGTCGGCCTCGCCTTCCAGATGATGGACGACGTGCTGAACCTGACGGGCTTCGCGGGCGACCTCAAG
>SYAK01000479.1 GCA_005788935.1 Pseudomonadota bacterium | reverse complement strand
GGCCTGGGGCTCGCGACCTTCTTCCACGGCTCGGGCTTCACGGGCTCGGGCGAGGTCTATCTCGCGAGCGTCGCGGCGGTCGAGGCGCTGCCCGACGGGCGCGTCGAGGTCCTCGCGGCCTCGACCGAGATCGGCCAGGGCACGAACACCATCTTCACGCAGATCGCCGCCACCGCGCTGAACCTGCCCGCCGAGCGCATCGTCGTCGCGCAGCCCGACACCGGGCGCGTCCCGAACTCCGGCCCGACCGTCGCCTCGCGCACGGTCATGGTCGTCGGGCGCCTCGTCGAGCGCGCGTCGCTCGCCATCCGCGCGCGCCTCGTCGCGGCGGGCCTCCTCCCCGACGGCGACTACGACGCGGACGCCTTCAAGGCCGCCGCGCAGGGCTACATCGCGGCCCACGGCCCGCTGAAGGAGAGCGCCGAGTACACCCCGCCGCCTGGCATCGTGTGGGACGACAAGGCCTACCGCGGCTCGGCCTACGCCTGCTACGGCTGGGCGACCTACGTGGCACAGGTGGCCGTCGACACGCGCACCTATGAGGCGAAGGTCGAGAAATTCTGGGCTGTTCAGGATATCGGCACCGTCATCCACCCGGTCTTCGCGGCGGGGCAGATCGAGGGCGGCGTCGCGCAGGGCGTCGGCTGGGCCCTCTACGAGGAGGTCCGCTACAAGGACGGACGCGTGCGCAACCCGCAGATGACGAACTACATCATGCCGACCGCGGCCGACGTCCCCGACACCGAGGTCCGCTTCGTCGAGGTGCCGTTCAGCCACGGTCCGTCGGGCGCCAAGGGCGTCGGCGAGCTGCCGATGGATGGCCCGGCCCCCGCCATCCTGTCGGCCCTCGAGGACGCCCTCGGTGTCCCCTTCGACCACGTCCCTGCCCTCCCCGAGGCCATCCTGGAGGCCGTCCATGGCACCTGAAAGAAGCGTTGAACGCATCCCCGTGCGCATGACCGTCAACGGCGCCGCGCGCGCGGTCGAGACCTGGCCGATGGCGCGGCTGCTCGACGTGCTGCGCGAGGACTGCGGCGTCACGGGCCCGAAGGAGGGCTGCGGCGAGGGCGAGTGCGGGGCGTGCTCGGTGATGATGGACGGCCGCCTCGTCAACGCCTGCCTCATCCCGATGGCCCAGGCCGACGGGGCCGACATCACGACCATCGAGGGGGTCGCCGCCGCCGACGGGACGCTACACCCGCTGCAGGCGGCCTTCATCCGCAAGAACGGGGCGCAGTGCGGCATCTGCACGCCTGGCATGGTGCTCGCGGCACTCGAGCTGCTGAAGAAGCACCCTGACCCCGATGACGCGCAGCTGCGCGAGGGTCTCTCTGGCAACCTGTGCCGCTGCACGGGCTACACGAAGATCTTCGACGCCGTGCGCGAGGCTGCCGCCGAGCTGCGCGGGCCAGGAGGTACTCGATGAGGGGCCTGACGCCGCATTTCGACATGGTGGCGCCCGCGAGCGTCACCGAGGCCCTCCAGCTGCTCGCGGACGCGCGCGGGCGATTCACGCCGTTCGCGGGCGGGACCGACCTGATGGTGGTCCACGAGAAGGGGCAGCTACCGCCCGGGAGCTACCTGTCGCTGCACCGCCTGCGCGACCTCGCCGCCATCACGGTCAGCGACGACACGGTCGAGGTCGGCGCGCTCGCGACCTACGCCGACGTCCGCGACCACGCCGTCATCGCGGCCGAGCTGCCGATGCTCGCGCAGGCGTCCCGCGAGTCTGGCGCCATCGCGATCCAGAACCGCGGGACGCTCGGCGGCAACGTGATGAACGCCTCGCCCGCCGCGGACTCGCCGCCTGCGCTGCTCGCGTACGGCGCGCGCGTGGTGCTCGCGAGCGCGCACGGCACGCGCGAGGTGCCGCTCGACGCCTTCTACCTCGGCTACAAGTTGACGGCGCGGCAGCCCGACGAGCTGCTCGTCGCCATCCGTGTGCCGCGCGCGCCGCACCGCGCCCACTTCTACGAGAAGGTCGGGACGCGCGCCTACCAGGCCATCTC
The DNA here is from genome assembly GCA_005788935.1 of Pseudomonadota bacterium. Next base: position 1,128 of record SYAK01000479.1, on the reverse strand, counting down.
GAAGGTCTGCTTCGCGGGCGCAGAGCGGGCCCACGGCGGGGACCCGGCCCTCATCGGAGAGGTCCGCGTGGGGCTCGGCTCCATCGCGGCGACGACCGTCCGGGCGCCGCACCTCGAGGCCGCGCTGAAGGGCGCCCGCCGCGACGACCCGAGCCTCCCGGCGCGTGCGGCCGCCGCCGTGCTGGAGGACATCGCGCCGATCGACGACATCCGCTCGAACGCGGTCTATCGCCGGACCGTCACCGCCAACCTCGCGGCCGACTTCGCGCGCCGCCTCAGCGCCTGAGCAGCACCGCGAGCTGCGCGATGGTGCTCGCGCGCCAGTACTGGGCGAGGGCCGCGAGACGGTCTGGCTGCGAGCCGCCGCCCTCGTAGGACACCGCGGTCGCGTAGGCGAGCCGCGCCGCGACAGGGACCTCACCGAGGGCCTCCCGCGCCCGCCCCGCGTGCTCGGCCGCCTTCTGCGCAGCGAGCCGCAGCAGGCGGTTGAGCAGGGCCCCGCGCTTGACGCTCAGGGCGTTCCCCGATGCGTCTGTCTGCGCCTCAAGCGCGTAGTATTTCGCGACGAGGAAGGCCGCGCTGACGTAGGTCTCAACGGAGGCCGCGAGCTTGACGAGCGAGAGCTGCGGCGTGCTTGCGCCAAGCTTCTCCTCGAGGGTCGCCTCCATGAGGGCGCGTGAGCCCTGTCGGACGTGCTGGTAGTCATCGTCGGGAAATGAATCCTGGACGGACTCGCGCGAGGCGCCCTTGCCGCTCGCGATGGTCTGGATGATGAGGGTCTCGAAATAGCTCAGGTTCGTGTTCGCAGCGACCCCAAAGAGCCCTTGCAGGCGGTCGATCGGGCGCTGCGACACCGGTTTGGCCCCAGGGACGACGGGAGGCCGGAAGCCGAGGTTCTGCTGCGCGACGCGCGTGTTGACGTTCGCGCGCGAGATGTCTCGGGCGGGCGCATGGATGAGGCGGATGAGCTCGCCCTCGAGGGCGGCCCGCGCGAGTGGCGCGGTCCCTGGCGCTGCTGGCAGCTGGAGGACGGCGACGAGCTCGGAGACGCGCGCCGCGTTCGCGTCCCGCTTGCGGAGTCCGGCCCCAAAGTGGCGGATGGCGCTGCCGAAGGCCTCGAAGGCCTCG
>SYAK01000478.1 GCA_005788935.1 Pseudomonadota bacterium | reverse complement strand
GCAAAGCTGCCAGGCCATGCGTCGCCCCGGCGCAGGCCGCGGGTGAGCCCCTCTGGAGCCCCCCGTGCTGATCCCGTCGATAGCCCTTCAGGCTGGCCGCGTGTGCGAGCCCGACCTCCCCGACGCGCCGCCGCTCGACGCGGGCGAGCCGTCTGGCGTGGCACGTCGTCTCGCCATGGCGGGCGAGCTCGCGGTGATCGACGTCGATGCGGCCCTCGGACGCGGTCACAATCGACTCCGCGTGGAAGAGCTGCTCAACGTCGCGCCATGCCGGGTCGGCGGCGGGATTCGCGACATGGGGACGGCCGAGTATTGGCTCGACAAAGGCGCGGTCCGCATCGTCATCGGCACCGCGGCGGCCCCGTCCTTCCTGCGCCAGTTGCCGCGCGGGCGCGTGCTCGCGTCGCTCGATGTGGGGCCCTCGGGCGAGGTCGTCATCGACAGCCGTCGGGCGGGTACCGGGCGCGATGTGCTCGGCGCGGTGGGCCATCTGCGCGATTGCGTGGCGGGCTTCGTCGTGACGCTCTTTGGGCGCCCGTCGGGTCTCACGCCAGCGGACCTTGGACTCGTCGAGGACGTCGCGCGCGCCGCCCACCCGCTGAAGGTGACCCTCGCGGGCCCTGTCCTCACAGCCGCGGAGGTGGCGGCCCTCGACGCGCTCGGGGTCGACGCACAGGTGGGGCGGCCGCTCCTCGATGGGCGCCTCCTGCTCGCGGACGCGCTCGTGGCGCCGATGCGCGGGGCCGAGGCCGATGGACTCTGGCCAGCGGTCGTCTGTGACGAGCACGGCGTCGCCCTCGGCCTCACGCACGCGAACCGCGCGAGCGTCCGCGAGGCGGTCAGGCTTCGGCGCGGGGTCTACGTACGCGCTCCCGACGGGCAGCTCGTGGTCCACGGCGAGGGCGCCGAGAACTGGCAGGATCTGCTCAAGGTCGAGCTCGACGCGCGCCGCGAGACCCTGCGTTTCACCGTCCGTCAGCACGGCGGCGGTTTCGCGGACAGCGACACCTGGACAGCGTGGGGTCCAGGCCAGGGGTTGCCAGCCCTCGCGCGTCGCCTGCTCGACCGCGTCGGCTTCGCACCGGTCGGCTCGTACACGCGTCGCCTGCTCGACGACCCGAAGCTGCTGCGCGCCAAGCTGCTCGAGGAGGCGCGCGAGCTCGCGCAGGCCCGCGGCGCGGATGAAATCGTCTGGGAGGCCGCTGACGTCTTCTACTTCACGATGGTCTCACTCGCGCGAGCGGGTGTGCCCCTCGCCGACGTCGCCCACGAGCTCGACCGCCGCGCGCGCAAGATTGTGCGGCGCAAGGGCGAGACCAAGCCGACGCCGCCGCCGGGCTTCCTCGAGGACGACCACCTGACCCCTGAAGAGCCTTGACCGGGGCCACCCGCAGAGGGCCGCTCCGCGCCCTGTTGCTCCTCGTCCGCGCCCTCTGGATCGCCCTCGTCCTCGGCGGCGCGCTCGCCGCCTACGGCCTCCGCCACGTCGTCTCGCCGCACCGCTGGCGTCTGCCGCGCGAGACCCGCGAGCTGCACCGCGGGCAGGCCATCGCGCGCGCCCTCGAGCGTCTCGGCGCGACCTTCATCAAGTTCGGCCAGATCCTCTCGACCCGCCCCGATCTCCTGCCACCTGGCTACATCGCGGCGCTCGGCCGCCTGCAGGACGCCGTCGCCCCCGAGCCGCTTGCGGCCATCCGCAAGGTCCTCGCGGCCGAGCTCCCCGCAGACGCCTTCGCGACCTTCGACCCGAACCCCGTCGCCTCGGCGAGCGTCGCCCAGGTCCACCGCGCGACGCTCGCCGATGGGCGGGTCGTCGCCGTCAAGGTCCAGCGGCCCGGCGTCGCGTCGCGCATCGCGGGTGACGTCGCCATCCTGCGCTTCGGCGCCCGTCTGCTCCATCTCGTCCCGTCCTTTCGCCCGCTGATGCTGCCCTCCGCCATCGCCGACTTCGGCACAGCCCTCGAGGGACAACTCGACTTCCGCGCCGAAGCTGCCAACAACCGCCGTTTTGCCGAAAACTTCCGAGACCTTCCACAGGTCACGGTGCCCGACCTCATCCCGCCGCTGTGCACCGGGCGCGTCCTCACGATGGCCTTCATCGAGGGTGTCAAGGCCGACCGCGCGGCCGAGATCGGCGGAGACCGGCTCGCCCTCGCGCGCCTCGGCGCGGACACCATCCTGCGCATGGTCTTCGTCGACGGCTTCGTCCACGCCGACCTCCACCCCGGCAACATCATCTTCACGCCCGACGGCGGCATCGTGCTGATCGACCTCGGGCTCGTGGCCGAGATCCGCCCCGAGCTGATGCGCCCGTGGCTCGAGACGTTCTTCGCGCTCGGCTCGAGGAACGGCGCCGAGGTCGCGCGCCTCCTCTACGTCCACGCGCCGCACGTCGGGGTCGTCGACTACCGCCGCTACCGCGCGGAGTGCGTCGCGTGGTTCGCGCGCTTCGAGGGCAAGCCGCTCGGAGAGATCGAGACGTCGGTCGTCGTGACGGGCGTCATGAACATCCTGCGTCGTCACCGCGTCCGCGTCGACCCGCGCTTCACGACCGTCCATGTGGCGCTGCTCGTCGCCGAGGGGCTCGGCAAGCAGCTCGACCCGAGCCTCGACATCATCGCCCTCGCGTTGCCAGTCCTGATGCGCTCCATGACGCGCACGACGACCGGCATCCCGCCGAAGCGCGAGGCCCCAGCGCTCGATTGATGCGACGCGTCGCGATGGCTTGAACGGCGCCGCGACCGCATGGCGAGATCGTTGCAGTTCAAATCGTTTTCAGCGCCGCGCGAGCGAGATGATATTTTCAACTGAAAACATCATCCCCTCGACGGGCCCCCTGTCACACGGTCGCGTCAGGCACCTCGGCCCCCGCGAGGCGCCGCAGCGACTCAAGCCGCAGGCGGACCATCGGCTCGGGCTTGGCCCCGCACGAGGCGGGCACCACGTCCGCGCCCACCTCGCGCGCGACACACAGCTCGTGCGTCTCGCCGCTGCCGAGGTCGCGCAGCGTCACGGCGACACCTCCGCCATAGCTGTCGACCCGCACGACGCGGATAGCGCCCGGTCCACACTGGCCGCTCGCCTGGCGGTACCAGTAGTCGGCGGCCTGCACCTCGGACGTGTAGCTCGACCGCCCGCGCATGCGGTCGAGGTCTGTCAGGCGACCGCGCAGGTAGCCGCGCACCACACGACGCGCGACCGGCTCCTCGAGGCGCCCGAAGTGGTATCCGTGCGGCAGGAGCACGAGGTTTGCCGCGAAGCGGTGCCCGCCGACATGGCTCGTCTGCCAGACCACCTGGGGTGCGTCGTGGGCGAGCTCGTCGGCGAGCGCGAGCGCGATCGGCACCCCGAGACGTGCACAGCAGACGTCGCGCTTGCCGTGGGTGCAGACCAGCACCATGGGACCCGCGTGCGGCGTCCACGCCACCCGCTCTTCGTCATCGCGCCCTTCGAGCTCGAAGGCTGGTCGGGGCCCGCCGTCGACGCCGCCATCCCAGGCCACGTCCGCCACCGCCGCCGCGAAGGTCTCCTCCCGTCCCTCGCGCGCGTCCACGAGGAAGATGCGGCGCCGCCCGCCTGGATAGACGTCGGTCGAGCTCCCGCCGCGCCGGATGAGCTGCACCCGCCGCCCCGGTCCTCCCTTCAGCCAGCGTCGCGCCGCCTCGACGAGGCCCGTCGGCAGCTCGGGGCTGTCGATCGCCTCGCGCGCCCACGCCCCGTCGTGCTCGATGAGCAGCCACCGCTCGACCCCGCCGATGGCCGAGCCGAACAGGGCCTCGCCCACATCGAGCGAGCTCATGGCACAGCTCGCCTCGCCCCGTGTCTCCGATTGTCTCGCTGCCGCCACGCCCCGCCTCCTGTTCCGCTCCAGCCAGTCCGCCTCAGTATACGAACTGCGCCCGGCTCCCCGTCAAGCCGACTGTCCCCGGGTTTCCGCCCGGTCCGACACCGCCGCCCGCACCTCCAGCCCCACCCGCGCCATCCGAGTACCAGCTGTTGGCCGCCTGCCACCCCGCGACGTTCAGCGTGCCGCGCCCGCTCACGTAGATGTTGAGGGCGACCCCACCGTTGCCGCCCGCGCCACCTCCGCCCGGGCCTCCGTCGCCGCCCTCGCCGCCCTTCGATCCCGCGCGCGCACACCACAGCTGCGAGCCCGGCGAGCCGCCCGCCGCGCCCAGTCCACCATTGCCGCCCGTGCCAGCCGCCCCGCCATCGCCGCCGCGTCCGCCGTCGCCCCCCGTCCCCTGGTGAATGTCATTGCCGGTGATGGCGGGCACCGTCGTCAGCCCGTGGGTCCCGGAGAAGAGCACGAACACGCCGAAGGCTCCGCCGCCTCCCGAGCCTCCCGAGCCACCGCCGCCACCACAGCCGCCT
>SYAK01000477.1 GCA_005788935.1 Pseudomonadota bacterium | reverse complement strand
TCAACACGTCGGGTGGCCTCGGAGCTGCGTCGTGTTCGGGTTGCAACTCCTCGGGTTCAGGGCAGCGCGGTAACATCTGGATTCGCGCGGCGTCCGTCGAGATTACCGGCGTCCTGATTGCTGCCGACATCCGCATCGACGCACACGAGATCCACTATCCCGGAGGCACATGGATAGGCGGCGACACTGAGGGCCTCCCGGAGCTCGTGGAGTACTACCAGGACCTGAACGGCAGGACCTACGTGCGCAACTTGTCTCGGAACGCGGTCGACATCGCGGTAGCACGCTGAGAAGAGTCAAGACTCATGTGCTCCGCTACGGTATGCCATCTTCTGCAACGCTTGGCGCACTTCAAGCATCGGAGCGAGGTGACCGGTCCAGCGACGGCCGATCCGCAGCTCTGACCACCAGATACTTCCGAGTATTCGGGTGCCTTCTTCACGGGGAGCGCTCCTCCGGCCTTCCAAACGGCTCGAATCCGGCCCTTGCGCCCAACTGCCAGGAATCTGTCATGTCGCCGACCAAGACTGACGCACGCCAAATCCCTAGAGGAGCGTGCCGACCGCAACACATCTCGCACATTGCGTCCCTACCGCTAGCCGTTCTTGTGGGCCTCACACAGTGGCTGACGGCTTGCCCCGAGGCGCCGTCAGCCTCCGCCTGCGTGGAGGGGACAGAGGCATGTGCCTGCGCGGGAGGCCGCCTCTGCGACCCGGGGCTCGCGTGCGACGCCGGCGTCTGCGTCGTCGCCGAGGGGCCCAACGCATCAACGCCGGACGCGGCGGTGGTGGACCTCGCCGACGAGGACACGACGGCCGCGGCCGACAGTGCGCAGGACGAGGCGAGCCGGTGCTCGGCTGAGCCCGCCGCGGACTTCTGCCGCTGCCGTGGCAATGACGACTGCGCTTCGGGATACTGCTTGCCGAGCAGCGCTGGCGGCAGTGTCTGCACCCGCACCTGTGACGGGGCCTGCCCAGACGGCTACGACTGCCTCTTCGTCGCGCTGCCGAACCTTGACCCGACCTACCTCTGCGTCGAGCCCGACTTGAACCTCTGCCGCCCCTGCACGGACGACGCTGAGTGCCAGCGAGACGCCGTCGGAGCGGTCGGGGCGCGCTGCGTCCGCTACAGTGAGGCCAAGGGCAGCTTCTGCGGCAAGGCCTGCGGCACAGACACCGACTGTCCGACCGACTACGCCTGCCGCGAGGTCGAGTCACTCGAGACCGGGATCCTCGTCCGCCAGTGCGTGCTCGCCGACCCGGGCGCGACCTGCACCTGCTCGGGGCGCTCCATCGAGGGCTCGGCGTTCACGACCTGCGCCGTCGACCGCTGCGAGGGCACGCGCCTGTGTGAGGATGCGGGGCTGACCGCGTGCGTGAGCGGTGACGGGACGCCCTGCGCGCCGAGCGTGGCCGTCACGGTGACCTTCGACCCGCAGGCTGGCGCGCTCTCGGGCGCCGCCGTCCGCACGGTGTTCCTCGGCGAGCCCTACGGCCCGCTGCCCGAGGCCACCCGGGAGGGCTACGACCTGTCGAGCTGGCGGACCGCGCCCGCGGGCGCTGGCGAGCCCGTGACCGCCGAGGCGCTGGTCACGACGCGCGAGGCGCACACGCTCTTCGCGGCGTGGAGCGGTCGGCGCTTCGTCGTCACCTTCGACGCGGCCGGCGGCAGCGCCTGCGAGCCGCGGACGGTCACCTTTGGCGCGGCCTACGGGGCTGACGGGGCCCTGTGCAGCCCCACCCGCCCGGGCTTCGGCTTCGCGGGCTGGCGGCTCGGCGAGGGCGCGGCCGGCGAAGCCGTCACCGACGCGAGCCTCGTCGCGACCGCCCGCAACCACACGCTGACCGCGACATGGGCCGCGAGCGTCCTCACCGTGAGCTTCGACAGCGAGGGCGGCAGCCCGTGCGACAGCCGCAACGTGACGTTCGGAGCCGCTTACGGGGCCGCCGGCCCGCTGTGTACCCCGACCCGCCCGGGCTTCGCCTTCGCGGGCTGGTTCGACGGCGACAACGGCACCGGCACCCTCGTCACGGCGGACTCGGCCGTCGCGAGCCCTTCAGACCATGAGCTCTACGCTCGCTGGACGGCCAACACCTACGCCGTCACGTTCGACGCGGGCGAAGGGACGCCGGCCACACCGCCCGGAAAAGATGCGACCTTCGGCAGCCCGTACGGGGACCTCGCGACCACGTCGCGCGTCGGCTACACGCTCGCGGGCTGGCGGACCCTCCCAGATGGGGACGGGACGCTCGTGCGGCCCGACACCGAGGTCACGCGCGCAGAGCCGCACACGCTCTACGCGGCCTGGTCGCCGAACAGCTATACGGTCAGCTTCGACAGCGGGGGAGGGACCACCTGCGCCCCGTTGAGCGTCACCTTCGGCGCCAGCTATGGCGACCTCTGCCAGCCGGCGCGGGTCGGATACCGCTTCGGAGGCTGGTGGACGGCGGCCTCGAACGGGACCCTCGTGACAGCCGAGACAGCGGTCACCATCGCATCGGATCATGTGCTCGAGGCTCGCTGGCTCGAGGCCGACTGCTGGCGGCCTCTCCTCGAGGCGCCGCTGGCTCCCGGGCTTCCTGCGAACGCGCTCCAGCTGAACGGCGCCTGGTTGGGGCATGCCACCTCAATTCGCGACGCCCGTCCCTGCCTCCTGCAGCGAAGTGACTGGAACCAGACGCACATCCCGGCACCGAGGGCGAGTCGGCGCTACGAGCGTGTCCGGGTCGACGTCCATCACCCGGGCACCTCAAGGACTGGGTTCTCTTTTGTCGCCCGAGGTGACCGCGTCGGATACAACACCGTCGAAAAGTGCCTCGTCTTTGCCCATGAGCCCTCGAGACACTCATTCGGATACGGCGACGCAGGAGACCGCTGGGACTCGCTGTCAGTCGTGTCCTCCGCGCCAGCCCCCCTCGTGCCGGCAGACCGATGGACCACCCTCACCTGGTTCATCGACCGCACGGTCGGGACGTTCTCGTTCCATGTGGACGACCGGAAGGTCGCGGAGGGCCTGCCCATCCCGCCCAGAGTGCCTGAAGGAGGGAGCGTCGTGCTCTACAGCTGGGGTGTGCCGTACGCCGTCTCGCCAGACGTCTGCTGGTCGAACCTGTCGGTTCATGAGTCGGACGCTTCGGCGGACTGTGGCACGACGACGGTGACGTGGGACCCGAACGGCGGGACGCCATGCGCTGACGGCTCGAGCCGCTCGGTCGCCGTCGGTGAGATCTACGGTGAGCCGCCCTGCGAGCCCTCGCGCGCAGGCCACCGTCTGGTCGGCTGGTTCACGGCTGCGTCGGGGGGCGAGCGCGTCACGGCCTCGACCGTCCTCACCTCCACCATCCCGCACACCCTCTACGCGCGGTGGGAGGCCCTACCCGAGGCGCCTGCGCTCGACCTGGTCCGGATCGAGGCCGGCGCTCTCATGCTGGGTTCTCCGGAGCATGAAGTCGGTCGCTGGGGCGGCGAGGCGCAGGTCGCGGCGCGGCTGTCGCGGCCTTTCCTGATGTCGCGGAACGAGTTGACGCAGGCGCAGTGGCGTGTCCTTAGCGGAGGCGCCAACCCGTCGGCCCGGCCGGGCTGCGGTGACGCCTGCCCTGTCGAGCAAGTGTCCTGGTGGAGCGCGCTGGGCTACGCGAACGCGCTCAGCGAGGCCGAGGGGCTCCCGCCCTGCTACGCGCTGCCGACGGAGGGCTGCTCGGGGTCGTGGCCCGCGGGGACGCTCGATTGCGGGGCGCGCATGCCGGAGGTCGAGGGGATGTCTGTCTACGCGTGCGAAGGCTATCGCCTGCCGACGGAGGCCGAGTGGGAATATGCCGCGCGAGCAGGCACCACGACCGCCACCTACGGCGGGGATCTCAGCGACGTGACCGGCTGCGTGACGTTGAGCGGCAACGGGGAATTCGCGCGCGGCACACCCCAGGGAGATCTCGGATGGGTCAGCTGCAACAGCGGCGGAGGCCCTCACGAGGTCGGACAAAAGGCGCCCAACGCGTGGGGCCTGCATGACATGCTCGGCAACGTGTGGGAGTGGACTTGGGACAGCAGCCCGCTCGACAGCCCCAGCGCCGCTGGCGGTACCGATCCGCGCGGGACCGACTCGGCGTTTCTCAGGACCTATCGCGGTGGTGACTGGGGCAATGACGCCCGTTACATGCGAGCGGCCACGAGGGTCAGCGCCGACGCGGGCCTCCGCGACGCGGGCGTCGGGCTCCGGGTCGTCCGGACCCTGCCGAGCGGGCCCTCCACGGACTTCGTGCGGATCGAGCCCGGCACTTTCACGATGGGCTCGCCAGCCGAGGAGCGCGGCCGACGCCCCGACGAGGCTCAGGGCTCGGTGACGCTCACGAGGGCCTTCCTGATGGGTGTGGCGCCCGTCACACAGCGCGAGTGGATGGCGCACGCGGACGGGTTCAACCCGTCACCGTCGGTCGACTGCGGCGCGGACTGTCCGGTCAGCGGTGTCACATGGTGGAGCACGCTCGCCTACGCGAACGCGTTGAGCAGCTCCGAAGGTTTGACTCCGTGTTACGTCATCCCTTCGGAGGGATGCACCGGGACCTGGCAGGACGGAACCCTCGCATGCGGCGACGCGATGCCGACCGTGACGACCGAATCTGTCTACACGTGCCTCGGCTATCGACTCCCGACCGAGGCCGAGTGGGAATATGCCGCGAGGGCGGGCACCACCACCGCCACATATGGCGGAGATTTCCGAGAGGACCTCACGGACCACCCCCCGTGTGTCACGCTGACCGGTGGCCCCGGTTTGGCGGTGGGGACGCCGCTCACCGCGCTGGCCTGGTACGGCTGCGACAGCACGGACGCCAGCCCGGTGAGGGGCAAACTCCCGAACGCCTGGGGGCTCTACGACATGCTCGGCAACGTGTGCAGCTGGGTCTGGGACAGCTACGACCCAACGAGCGCAGCACACGGGACGAATCCGCAGCGGCTGAAGCCTCCCGCGCCGACCTGCTATTTTCCGGGTTGTGTTCCGGGTCGTCAGGGTGTGCGTGTGCTTCGTGGAGGCGCGTGGGGCGCTGGCGCTGACGACCTGCGCGCCGCGGCCAGGATGGCTGACGGGAACGAACTGACCTCCTCATGGCATGGGTTCCGCCTCGTTCGGACGGTGCCTCCAGCCGTCGAGGCCCATGTCGTGACGTACGACGCCGCTGGAGGTGCGTGCGCGCCGAACACGAGGTCCGTCTCGGTCGGAGGTCCCTATGGTGCGCCGCCTTGCACGCCCGTCCGCGACGGGTTCGTTTTCCAGGGGTGGACGCTTGACGGCTTGCCCGTGCGGCCAGAGACCCTCCTTGGCAGCCCGACCGCGCCGACCTTGAGCGCCGATTGGACCGAGGCGCCCTATCCGGTCGGCCTGAAGCACGTCGCGAGCAAGAATGGCGTGAGGTATCCGAACGCGCTCAGCGTGATTGGAACGTCTGTGAGAGTGATGCCCGATCAGGAGGATGATGTCGTTCCGTGGTCGGATACCGCGGTCGTGACATATCCGGACGCGGAGTCTGCGCGCGATTACAGTAACGCGCTGTACACCCTGTGGGTCGATGACCAGAGCGGCGCCTGGGCCGGTGACATCTGGGACCGGATGTGGGACATCGTCCTGAACGCTCCCGGGATTTCGGACGTTACTGAAGACCGGACGCGAGAGCCCCGGCTCTTGGATCGCTACTTCCGGGCGACCTTCCAAAGCGGGGGCTGGCTGGGTGAAATCTCGGGCGGTGCATGTGTCAACTGCGTGGGCTATCTCAGCTCGAGTCGTGTCGACGTCGGGCAGTCCACCGCCCCGTTCCTCACGATCTGGCGAAACGGTCGACTTCAGGACGGCTTTCCAATTCACGCGGCCGAGATGTATGTCAGCCGGCAGGAGCTGAGCCATCGCGCTGTCGCCATGCGAATCTACGAACATCTCCTGACGCTCCCCCAGTTTGCGGGGGGAGAAATCGTCTACGAGTCGGAATAACCCGTAATTCTGG
>SYAK01000476.1 GCA_005788935.1 Pseudomonadota bacterium | reverse complement strand
GCTCGCAGGCTGTCGGGCAGCGGCGGCGCGGGGCCTTCGCCTCCGTAGCCCATGCCCTTGAGCGCGAGGCGCAGCAGCTCCTTGTCGAGGTGCTCGGGCGCCTTGCCGGTCGTCTGACGGGCCTCCCAGGCATCTTTCAGCCAGTAGCGCGACGAGTCGGGGGTGTGGATTTCGTCGATGACCGTCAGCTTGCCATCGACAAGGCCGAACTCGTATTTCGTGTCGACGAGCAGCAACCCAGCCTTCTCGGCGACCGCCTGACCCATCCGAAAGAGACCGAGGGCCGCGTTCTGGACCTGCTGCCAGAGCTCGGCGGAGAGCAACCCACCACCGACGATCTCGGCCGTTGTGAGCCGCGCGTCGTGCTCGCCTGGGCCGGCCTTCGTGGTCGGCGTGATGACGGGCGTCGGCAGGCGGTCGTCCTTTTGCAGGCCGGGCGGCAGATCGAGGCCGTAGGGCTTCTCGACGCCAGCCTGGTAAAGCGTCCACAGCGAGGTCGACGTGACGCCCGTGATGAAGCCGCGGACGATGACCTCGACCGGCAGCGGGGCGGCGTCGCGCACGACCATCGCGTTCGGGTCAACCACCTCCACGAGGTGGTTGGCGACGATGCCGTCGGTCTGCGCGAACCACCAGGCCGACAGCTCGTTCAGCACCTGGCCCTTGAACGGGATCGTGCCGAGCACTCGGTCGAAGGCCGAGACGCGGTCGGTCGTGACGAGCAGCCGACGCCCGTTGGGCAACGGCCACGCGTCGCGGACCTTGCCGGATTGGGTCGCGCCAAGGTGCGGCGCGGCGGGGGCCTTCTCGAGGGGGCGGGCGAGGGCGGCAGCGAGCTGGGCGTCGGTCAGCATGGGAGCGGGACCTCCGAGGCGAGGGCGTCGATGTCTCGGGTGATGCGGGCGGAGAACGCCCGGGCGCGCAGCGGGGCGTCGCCGACGTGGTCGCGGGCGTCAAGCAGCCCGGGGACGTCCGCAGGCCGGATGTGGGCTGTGATGCGTGGGTCGCCAGCGAGCAGCTCGGGCAGCGGGTTCGGGCGGCCAGCCTGGACTTCGGGCCACGCGCGCAGCGCCTGTTCGCGCAGGACCTCGTGGAGGACCTGGCGGTCGCCGCCATGCTTGACCGCTTCCATCAGGACGCGCTCGGTCGCGGCGAAGACGCCGTACGAGGCGAGCAGCCGCTCGGAGGCCGCGCGGTTGACGACGAGCCCGTCGAGGATGCCCTGCGTGCGGCTGATGATGGCGTCGGCGGTCAGGAAGGCCTCGGGGATGACCGAGCGGCGGTTGGCCGAGTCGTCGAGGGTCCGCTCGAGCAGCGAATGCGCGGCGTTGTCCCACGCGACGCGGGGCAGGGCGGCGAGATGTCGCGCGAGCGAGTCGATGTTCTCGGCGCTGACCGGGTTCTTCTTGAACGGCATCGCGGACGAGCCGACCTGGTGCGTCCCGAAGGGCTCGGAGAGCTCGCCGATGACCGGCGACTGCAGCACGCGGAGGTCGAAGGCGAGCTTGTAGAGGCTCTGCCCGAGGCCCGCGAGGGCCGCGAGCACCGTGTAGTCCTGCTTGCGCGGGTAGGTCTGGGTCGCGACGTCGAAGGCGGGCAGAGCAAGGCGGTCGAGCACCTTCGCCTCGAGGGCCTGAGCGGCGGGTGCGTCACCTCCGAGCAGCTCGACGTAGCTCGCCGAGGTGCCTGTGGCGCCCTTGAAGCCCTTGCCGCGGACGTCGGCCTGCACGCGGGCGAGCGCCCGGGCGTCCTCGAGCAGATCCTGCGCCCACTGCGCGAAGCGATACCCGAGCGTCGTCGGCTCGGCGGGCTGCAGGTGCGTGAAGCCCATCGTCGGGTGGTCCGCGTGGTCGGCGATCAGCGTCGCGAGGCGCCCGAGGAGGCGGTGCAGCTGGTTCCGGACCATGCCGAGCGCTGTCCGCATCCGCAGGGCGTCGGCGTTGTCCTCGATGTCCATCGAGGTCGCGCCGAGGTGCAGGATGCCGCCACCGACCGGGCACTGGGATGCGTACACGCGGAGTTCGGCGACGAGGTCGTGCTTGAGGTCGCGCTCGAGGGCCTCGGCCGCCTCGACGTCGACGTCCTGCGTGTGGGCCGCGACATCAGCCACCTGTGCCGCCGTGACGAGCCCGAGCTCGGCCTGCGACTCGGCAAGCGCCACCCAGATCCGACGCCACGTGCGACGCTTCTCGGCCTCGCTCCAGAGGCGCCGCATCGCGTCGGAACCGTAGCGATACGCAAAGGGTGACTGCCAGCGCTCATGCCAGTGGGCGTCCATCGTGACGTTCCTCGCGGTTCCAGGGGGGCGTGGCTCGCGGGGGACGGCCCCGCGGGCGATGTGACGTGCAGCGGGCGGGTCGGGGCGGTTCAGCGGCGCATGCGGCCGCGGAACCAGGGCGACAGGTGCAGCTCGAGCAGCTGGCTGCGCTCGGGGCCGACCGAGACGAACTCGATCGGCACGCCGGCGAGCTCGGAGATGCGGTGCAGGTAGGCGCGGGCCTGCTTCGGCAGGTCGTCCCAGCGGCGCGCCTCGAGGGTCGACGACTGCCAGCCCGACCAGCTCTCGTAGATGGGCTCGACCTCGGCCATCTCGGGGGTGTCGGGGACGTAATCGATGACCTCGCCGTT
>SYAK01000475.1 GCA_005788935.1 Pseudomonadota bacterium | reverse complement strand
GTCGAGCATCAGCAGGTCGACCAGCCCGCCGAAGCGCAGGGCCCGGTAGATGCGGCCATCGGGCTGCTCCCGGACGGGCATCCAGAGCGACCAGGCGCGCGTCGCGGCGGCCTTGCGGTCGGCCCAGGGGCCGTCGGTCGCGGGGTCGTGCTCGTTGGCGCCGTCGCGGTTCGCGTTGTTGATGGTCTCGTGGTCGTCCCAGATGACGACCCACGGGTGAAGGCGGTGGGCCTCCTGCAGGTCCGGGTCCCGCTTGTACTGGGCGTGCCGCTGCAGGTAGTCGGCCGCGGTCAGCAGGGCGTGAGGCGGCTCGGCCTGGCGCTCTGCGTCGGGGTCCGTGCCGTACTCGTAGAGGTAGTCTCCAAGGTGCAGGACCGCGTCGAGGTCGTCGCGGGCCGCGAGCTCGCGGTAGGCGACGAACGGCGCGACGGTGAGGTTGGCGCACGAACAGACCGCGAAGCGCACGGGCGCGAGGCTGTCGGCGGATGCCGTCCGCGTCTGACCGACCGGGGACGACCGCCCCTCGGCCCGGAAGCGGTAGTGGAGCCGTGTCGCAGGCGGCAGGCCCGCGGCGTCGACCTTGACGCAGTGATCGCGCTCGGCGACCGCCTCGCTCCAGCCTGCCGCCACGCGGTCGGTGAAGTCCGGGTCGCGGGCGACCTCCCAGTAGACGGGGAGGGCGGCGACAGCGGTCGAGACGCGCGTCCAGAGGATGACCCGATCCTGCAGCGGGTCCCCCGAGGCGACCCCATGGAGGAAGAGGCCGTCTGGTCCTGGCGGGCCGGCGTGCGTGTACTCCGGGAGCTGGCCCGTGCCAGCGGCGCCGTCACAGGCGAGCAGGCCGCGCGCGAGCGGCAGGGCCACGACCGCGAGGCCGGTGCGGGCGAGAAAGTCGCGTCGGGAGGTCGGCATCGGCGGCTCCGTGGGGTCCGAGACGGTGTGCTCAGCACCCTCGCGCGGCCGCTCTCGTCGTGCAAGCGACGGTCTCCTGACGCTGCGATGACGCGCCCCTGACAGAGGACGCGCCCCGGGGCTTGCGCGAACGGGCCGTGTCTCGGTACCGTCACGGGATGGACACGTGGCCGCCACAGATCCGATACGACGGGCTCGCGTCGCTTGAGGCGCGGTTCGTCGCGCTGACGCAGCGCGCTGGCGGTGTGGTCTCGGTCGCTGGGCATTCGCGCGAGGGGCGCCCCATCACGCGGCTTGACCTCGGCGCGCCAGGCGGGCCGTCGGTGCTCCTGACCGGGTTGCTTCATGGCAACGAGGCCATCGGCGCGATGACGCTGTTCGAGGTCCTGCGTCAGCTCGTCACGGATCCGTGGCTCCTCTCCCGCCTGCGCGTCACGGTGCTGCCTGTGGCGAATCCCGACGCCTTCGCGAGCAACCTTGCGCGGCTCTCCTGCGGCCAGCGCGCGCATCAGCGCGGTAATGCGGATGGTGTCGATCTCAATCGGAATTTCCCGCGCATCCCGGGCGCGCGCTCGTGGCACCCCTTCTCGGGCTCAAGCTGGCGACGTTCGCCGCACTTCGCGGGCCCCCACGCGCTGAGCGAACCCGAGTCGCGCGCGGTCGTTGAGGTCGCTGCGAGCCTCCGACCCCGCCTCGCGCTCGGTTTCCACAGCTTCGGCGAGCTGCTCCTCTACCCGTGGGCCCACACCGCGACGCCGAACCCGCGCGTCGCCGACTACATGGCGCTCGGGCGTGCCTTCCGGGCGGGGCAGGGTGCTGTCCCATGGAGGGTCGGGCCGTCCTACGGATTCTACCCGGTCATCGGGGACCTCGACGACTGGCTCGACGCCGAGCTCGGGACCCTCGCCTTCACGGTCGAGGTCGGCCGTCCAAACGCGCGCCTGCTCCTGTCGCGCGAGGCGCTGAACCCGTTCTGGTGGATGAACGCGCCCGACGCCTCGGCGGCCATCGCGGCCGCGGTGCCGGGCCTCATGAGCCTGCTGCGCGCCGCGGACCTCGAGGCCCCAGGTGCGGTCGAGGGCTGGGCCCCTGTCCAGACCGTCCGCCCGTCGGCGATGCCGCCTCTGGCCCTGCCCGTGTCGCGCTGAGCCGCTCGCTCGCGCCTTCGCCAGCCAGGGCTGCTCCGGCCTGCACCCGCCCGATGTCAGCCGCGGAGGGTCTCACCGGAGACGGCGAGGCCTGAACTCGGAGTCAGGCGAAGTCCACATCGAGGTGCAAGAGACCGAGCGCTTGGAGCTGCGCCTTCAGCGCCTTGTCGAACGGCCGACCGCAGTCGACGGCCTGCAGGCTCTCGAGGCGAGGCAGGGCGCTCAGCGCGTCCACGTTGCGCAGCTTCTTCGTGCTCCACACGAAGACCTCGCGGAGGGCTGGGAGCTCGGAGAGCAGCGCGCAGTCGATCTCGAAGCGCGCGTTCAGCAGCGCAAGCGTCTCGAGGCGCTGGAAGCGTGTGATCGGCGTGAAGGGCGCCTTGGCGCTGCGCGTGTTGAGGTGCAGGTGGCGCAGGCCGGGCGGCAGTCGTGACAGTGTGTCGACATCGGCTGTTTCACCCGTGAACCATTTTGTTTCACCGATGAAACGTTGTGTTTCATCAGTTCGCGGTGGTCTGCTCAGGTGTCTTGCACGACGGCGCGTGCCCGCGAGAAGTCTCGCGCGCGGAGGGCGTCGCGGGGGATCCAGACGTAGAGACGTCCCGACCCGCGGCCGAAGGAGAACGCCGCGGCCCCGTCGCTCCCGAGCTGCAGCAGAAGCACCCAGCGATCGCGGAGCGCGTCGTCGAGGGTGAGGCGGCCCGCATTGACGGCGGGGACGTCTCCGCGCGAGAGGGCCTCGCACACCCCCTCCATGGCCTCTTGCAGCGTGTCGGGGTGCCCGAGGAGCTTCGCCTCGGGGGCGTCACCGACCCACGCGTTCACGAAGGCCTCGCCCGCGGCCTCGTCGGCGGGCCACGCGACGGGGTCTCGCGGCGGACCCCACGCGACCGTCGCAGTGACCACGCATTCCGGGAACTCCTCCGCGTCGGGGTGGGTGTCCCTGCGGCGCAAGGGCTTCTGCGCGCTCCAGCGCACCGCGAGGCTCGCTGCGTCACCCGGCGCATCCCCGGTGGGCTGACGGACGGTGTCGTAGAAGAACGACAGCGTGCCCTCACGCGGGAGGTCGCCGTCGACCGCGGGGAGTGATGCGAGGTCGAGCTGCGCCACGAAGGAGAGCGGGCGCGCGTCGCGGTCCACGGGCCAGGACGCATCGTCGGGCAGGTCGGGAGCGCCGCCGATCTTCGATGCGCCCACGGGCACATCGTCGGGCGCGAGGGCGAGCGCCACCTCGGGGCGCGCGTGGGTCAGCAACGTGTCGCGGTGCGCGTCGTTGATCCCCAGCGCGCCGAGGGCGCGGGCGAGCGCGTCGCGGGAGGAGGGCCTCACACCTTGCCGAGGAAGCTGATCATCACGCGCTGGCTCGGGGCATAGGCGATGGCGAGTCTGCCCTCCTTGAGCTTGCGCTTGCCGAAGCCGCCGAGGCAGAGACCGAGCGCGGGCAGGTTCAGGTACTGCTTCTCTTCGGTGGCGCTGGGGTCGGCGGCCCGGAGCTTGTCGACGGCGGCGGGGTCTCCGAACACGTCGACCCCCGCGGCGAGGAGCTGCGCGCCTTCGCCGTAGGTCACCTTCACGAGACCGTCGACGCCGTAGGCGAGCTCGGCCGCGCCCCGCTGCTCATACTGCTGCTTCATGGGGCGGCTCTCCCACGCGCGCGCGGGGGGCCCCTGGGTCTCGGCGCACGCGGCGGGTGTGGCGCCGAATCGGTAGGGGCCGACGCCCTCGAACGGGGTCAGGATGTGCCTGTTTTCACGCATGGTAAATATCCTTGGCAGCTGCGATTATCGTGGTCGTCCTGCCTCGGACGGCAATCTAGCCGACGCTCATGGGGCGGTCCATGCGTTCGGCGCAGGACCGCGAAGGACCTTGTCGCTGGCAACTTCAGCGCGTCGAGATCTCGCTCGGGCTTCCGTCAGGCGGCGTGGAAGGACCCGTCGCAACCCGCGAACCTCGGGCGCGTCGTCATCGCGTGCGCGCGGCCTCGCGTCGGTGTCGAGCGCTCCGTGCCCCTCGTGCAGCCACGCGTGAGGAGCTGAAATGGCCGCAGCAGGACGCGTTCCGCGTGGAGGATGGCGCCGCCGCAAGAGGGGCCGCCGCCACCGCCAGGCCCGCGCCCTTGACACGGGTTGGCCCTCGCGTGGCAGACTGGCTGCATGCGCGCACCACGCAAGACCTCTCTGCTCGCCATCCTGGCCGCCACCGCCTGCGACACGCCCCCCGAGACCGCCGCGCTGCCGCCGCCTCCAGTCGTCGAGCGCGTCGTCGCGGTCTACAGCGAGTTCTCGGAGCCGGCCTCCGCCATCGCCCATCTCCCAGCGCTCGCGGCCGCCGAGGTGCATGTGACGCGCGCTGTCACACCCGCCGACTTCCGGACGCCCGCGCTGCGCGATCTCATCCTCGCCACCCGCGCCAGCGGCCTCGCCTTCCGCGCCTGGCTCGTGCTGCCCGAGGCACAGGGATACTGGCCGAACGAGAAGAACCTCGAGGCCTTCGGGGCCGCGGTCGACGACCTCCTCGCCTGGATCGCGGAGGCGCAGTTGCCAGTCGACGCCATCACCTTCGACCTCGAGCCCGACTGGGACTACACCCACCGCTTCATCGCGCTCGCGGGTGCCGCGGACGATCCCGACCGGATCCCGAAGATGCTCGCGCTCGTCCGCGCCGAGCACAACCCGGAAGCCTTCTTGCGCAACCGGGACGCCCTCGGGGCCATCATCGGCCGCGTCCACGCCGCGGGGCTCAAGGCCCATTGCGTCACCTATCCGATGGTCGTCGACGACCTCGCGGACGGCGACACCGACATCCAGGACGGGCTCAACATCCCTGTCTCCGGCCTGCCGTGGGACGAGGTCTCGTTCATGGTCTACCGCAGCGGCCTCGCCCTCTACACGACCGAGCCGCTCACGCCCTGGGTCGTCCACGCCTACGCCCGCGACGCGCGGCTTCACTTCGGAGACGCCGCGGGGATCGACCTCGGCGTCATCGGCGACGATCCACTCAGCGGTGCGCCGGGTTACCGTACGCCCGATGCGCTCGAGGCCGATGTCGCGGCCATCCGGGCGGCTGGGGTGTCGCGCGTGCATCTCTACTCACTCGAGCTCGCCGCCTCCCGCCCCGACTTCGAGGCCTGGCTCGACGCGCTCTCCGTCGCAGCAGGCGCCCCTCCCGCCGAAGATGGCGCTGGCGAGGAGCTCCGCGGTCTCTTTTCCCTGCTTGACCAGGTCCTTGCGACCGAGTGACCTCGGTCGGACGCGCGGCGCCCGAGGCGCGATGGAGGTGTCCTGTGAACGCGACGCGAGGGCTTCATGCGAGCGGCCTCGGCGTCACGCTGAGCGCGTTCGAGCTCCCCTGAGGGTCCACGCGGTCGTGTCGCGATGGATCCGGGACCCCATCCACGTCAGGCCCCATGTCGAACCGTGCCCGCTCGGCGCGCTGCGCGGGGACGGGTGGCCCCACCTGTCGCTCGAGGTCCGCGTTCCGCCCTGAGCGTGTGCCGGGCAGCCATTCAGTGACGCACAACACCGACCAGAGCAAGGATGTCGACAAGGCGGTCGACGATCGCATCCGGCGCCGCCGCCGCGAGCGCCTCACGCGTCTGCGCACCGGTCGTGACGCCAATCGACAGCCCGCAGCCGGCGTTTCGCCCCTCGAGGATGTCGGCGACCGTGTCCCCGACCTTGGCCACCTCGCGCGCGTCGGTGACGCCAAAGGTTGCCATCGCGCGCTGGATCATCGCCGGGTCCGGGCGCGAGCGTCCAACGTCGTCAGCTGCGACGAGCCCGTGGATCTCGGCCCCGACCCGCCACCCGAGGCGCGCGATGAGCCCCTCGGCCACGCGGCGGGCGTAGCCCGTGTTCAGCACGACCTTCACCCCGGCGTCCCGCAGCGCCCCGAAGACCGCCTCGGCCCCAGGCAGCCCCTTCACCGCGAGGACCTCATAGGCCGCGTCGAGGCGCCTCTCGAAGTCCCGAAAGATGCGGTCAACCCGCCCCGCGTCGGGCGCCTGTCCCTCGTGGGCCGCGAGGATGCGGGCGAGGGCCGACCGCTTCTCCTGACCCGCGCCCACCGCGACCACCGCCTCGAGCTCCACCTCGACGCCCGCCGCCACGAGGGACGCCGTCATGACCTCGTACACCACGTTGCGCTCATCGACCGTCGTGCCGGCCATGTCGAAGACCACGAGCTTCATCTCGACCTCCTGTGTCGTCGCCGCCCGCTCGCATGTCCCGCAGCTGCGGATCAAGCGGCGAAGACGTCCGAAACAAAGGTGTTGCCGTGTCGTCGCCCGGTCTTGGTCATGTCACGGTCTCGAGACATGAAATAGTTTACTTGCAAGTCATATCGAGCCCGTCCCTCCGCCGGACGCCGGCTTCCGGTCGGCCCCCCGCGAGGCTCGCAGGGCGTCGTGGACCGGCGCTCCCGCCGTCGGCCTTCGCCACGAGAGGGAGACGGTCCCCCGACGAACCACCCGGGGCGTCGCGCGAGGGAAGGTCGCCCCGGCGCACCGGACGCCGTCAGCCCACACGCCGGAATGCACGCAATGCATTGCGTATGGACGTCCCCGTGCCCCTGCGACACGACCTCGGCCTGGTTCTGGCGATGTCACATGGGCAGGACGGGGCGACCGAAGACGGGGTGGATGGGGTCGTGCGGGACGAGGAGCTCCGCGAGATCGTCTTTTGGCAGCGCCCGCAGCTCGTCGAGGGCCTTCACGGCGGCGAGCGTCTCCGGGTGCTCGGCCCCGAGGCGCCGCGTCAGCAGCGCGACCGCCTCGAGGCAGAGCTGCTCGGAGGTCGCCGGGTCATGCAGGCGGAACACGAAGATCGGCGCGAGGTTCTGCAGATGCTGGCAGAGGTCCGCCTCGCCCGCCTCGCCGCGGCGGCGGTGCCCGTCGAGCACGGCGAGGAAGAGGGGCCGCGCCTTGTCGAGGCGATGCTGGCCCTCGAAGGCGAAGGCGAGCGAGAGCTGCCGGTCGAGCGTCAGCGGGTGGTGGGGTCCGGTGAGGCGCTGCTGTGCCGCGTAGGAACGTTCGCGCAGGGGGAGGGCATCGAGCCCGCGCCCAAGCGACTCCCGCACCGAGGCGAGCATGTCCATGACCTCCACCGTCTCGTGATGGTCGGGGCCTGCGCGGCGCTCCCGCGTTCTCAGCAAGAGGGCGGCAGCGGCCTCGGCCTCCTTCGCACGGCCAAGCTTGGCGAGCGCCACGATGCGCAGCGCCTCGTCCGCGAGGACGGATCTGTGGTCACGGCCGAACCGTCCGCGTCGCAGCGCGAGATTGCGTGCCAGCAGCGCCTCGGCCTCCTCGGCCGCGTCGGCCGTCAGGAGCTGTGTCGCCACGTCTGCCCGGAGCAGCAGGACATCGGCGTGCGAGGGTCCGAGGGTGCCCTCGACGGCCTCGAGTACGGCCGACAGCAGGCTGCGCATCGCGTCGCGCGCACCCCGGGCCAGGGCGAGCCGGGCCCGGTGGACGCGCGCCAGGACGGTGAGGCGATGGGTCTGGCCGAGCGCCTCCTCGCACCGGGCCGTGAGTGCGGCCAACGCCTCTTCGGGGACCGTGTCGGGGAGCGACGTCACACGGAGAGCGACCGCAGCGACGGACGCCTCGAGGGTCCGCTCGTCCGCAGCCCCAAGCGTCCGAACGCGCTCGTCCGCGAGGGCTTCGACCGCCGAGACCCCCTCGGCGGCCCGACCGAGGAGCGTCAGGACCGTCGCGAGGTCCTCCGCGGCCGCGAGCGCGTCGGTCTCCTCGGGGCGCCCCGAGAGCGCCGCGATGACCGCGCGCTGCACCGCGTCGGCCTCGGGGAACCGCTCGAGCTCGATCAGTGACCGTCCGGACGCGAGCCTCGCGGCCCGCGACGTCACCGCGTCGGCCAGCTGCTGCGGCGCGCCGCGCAGAATCTCGAGTGACTGCAGGCTGCGCCCTGTCCGCCGCAGCATCTCCGAGAAGCCGACGCGCGACGTCAGGCTCTCGCGATGCCCCGCGCCAAGCGAGGCCTCACAGGCCTTGACGAGCTCGCGCCAGATCGTGTCCGCGTCGATGGCCCGCCCCTGCTGTTCGACGATCTCGGCCAGAAGCCGGGTCAGTGGCGGTGCCGAAGGCTGTAGCGGGCCCCGTCCGAGCCCGCGCAACGCCCGCCGCAGCAGGTCCTCGGCGCGGCTCGCGTCCCCCTGCATGTCGAGCGCGCGGGCCTCCGCGTCGGCCGCGGCAAGGGTCTCGGGGTGTTCGGGGCCGAGGGCCTTCAGGCGGGCCTCGAAGGTCGCCTGAGAGGTCTCGCCGGGTCGGGTGGAAGGCGCGGGCGGGGGTTTCCGGGACATCGGGGGCTCCTGCTGGGATGCCGAGAGAGAGGCGCGGAGAAGGGACGGCGAGGCGCGGTGCGGGGACGACGCACAGCGCTCGGGGTCGCAACCTCGGCGCCGCGCACCCCGCGGGCTGACTCAGGCGCGGAAGCGGGCGACAAGCGGCAAGAAATCATTCATGATGTCAAAGGCATGCCCATTCGGTAGCGCCGCGTTGCCCGGGCGGACGAGGGCCGCCACCTGCAGCCCGGCCTCCGCCGCAGCCAGAAGCTCTGCGGGGTGGTCGCTTACGAAAAGTATTTCATGTTTCAGGCACGCGAGCATTCGCGCGATGCTGTCGTAACTCCCCGACTCCCGCTTCGGCCCCGTCGTCGTGTCGAAATGGGCCGCAATCAGCGGCGTCAGGTCCCCCGCCTCGCTGTGGCCGAACAGCAGGCGCTGCGCCTCCACGCTGCCTGACGAGTAGATGGCGAGGCGGACACCAGCCCCGGCGAGCTGGCGGAGGACGCCTGGCACATCCGGAAAGACGTGCCCGCGCAAGGCCCCCGACGCATAGCCCTCGGCCCAGACCTGGCCCTGCAGCGCCTTGAGCCCGGTGTCCTTGACGTCGCTGTCCATCAGCGAGAGCGCGGCCTGCGCCGCGGCCTCGGGCGTCGTGACTTCGGGGGCCATCTGGGCAACCGCCGCCGCGACCCCGGGCTCATCCCAGCGGCCCTGCAGAAATGCCGGCAATGCCTTGCGAGCAAACGGAAAGAGCGTGTCGTAGACGAAGGCGATGGACGTCGTCGTCCCCTCGAGGTCCATCAGCAGCACAGTCGGGGTCGTCATGGTCGGGGCTCCAGGCAGCAGGTGTCTCAACCGAGGACGCGGGCGAGGCGTTCGAGCGCGGCCGCAAGCGCCTCTGGCGGAGCCGCCGTGAAGCAGACCCGCACCCAGGGCTCGAAGTCGCGCCCCGAGGCAGAGCCTGGCGTCACCAGCACGTCGGCCTCGTCGAGCAGACGGATGAGGAAGGCCTCCGGGGTCTCGCCTGGCTTCAGGAATCGCGCCATCGGCGCGAAGAGGAACGTCCCGGCCTCTGGCGCGGGTACGCGGAAAACGCGCGCAACAGCCTCCGAGGCCTGCCGGTATATGGCCCGCGTCTCCGCGAGCCAGCTCTCGCCGTGGTCGAGCGCTGCGGCCGCACCAAGCTGCATCGGGCGTGCCGCGCAGTAGACCTGAAACGTCTGGACCGCGGTGATGGCCCGCATCGCCGCCATCGGTCCGTGCACCCACCCGACGCGGGCACCCGCGAGCCCGAAGGCCTTCGACATCGAGTGGACCGCGACCGCGCGCGGGGCCGTCTCGGGAAGCGCCCAGGCGGGCGTCGGGGGTGTCTCGCCAAAGTGCAACGCCTCGTAGACCTCGTCGCACAGGAGCCACAGGTCGTGGCGCGCCGCCACACGCGCGAAGGCGCCGATCTGGGCCCGCGTCAGCACGCGCCCGGTCGGGTTGTGCGGCGTGTTCAGGTACAGCGCCGCCGTCCGAGGCGTCACGGCGCGCTCGAGGGCCGCCTCGATGACCTCTGGCGGCGTCTCCGTGGTCAGGTCGTGAAACAGCGGGACCTCGACCGCGGTCGCGCCGCGGGAGGCCGTGATGCCGCGAATAAGCGGCCAGAAGGGGGCTGGCAGCAGCAGCTCGTCGCCAGGAGACAGCAGCGCCTGAACGACGACCGACAGACCGCTCGTCGCGCCCGAGATGACGCAGCGCGGGCGGGCCTCCGTGTCGAGCAGGCCGTCAGCGAGCGGCCCGGGGATGGCTGCGAGCCGGCGGGCGAGGTGGCGCTCGATGGCCTCTCGCAGGGCAGGCTCGCCCGCGACCGGCGAGTAGGTGTGCAGATGCGGGGTCTCCGCCGTGCGCTGCGCTTCGGCCCGCGCGAGGTCGAGCGGCTCGCGCCACGTGTCGCCGACGTGCAGCGGACAGACCGGGCGCGGGTGGTGCCGCGCGCGCTCGGTCAGCGCCGAGAACACGCCCGAAGAGAGCGAGGTCGAGGTCGGGGCGGGCTCAGGACATCTCGGCATGGGGCCGTCCTCTGGCGGTTCGGGTCGTTGCGACCCTTGGTGTTGCAATCGTTGCAGTTCAAATGAATGGCGTGCGGCGTCATGGGCCGCAATACCACCCGGGTCCGGTCTCGGCGGCTCGGCTCGCCGTCGCGAGGCGCACGACCCCGCTCGCGGTGCAGCGCGAGACGCATGCGTCCTCGAGGTGGTCCGCCCCGCAGCGCTCCGCGAGCAGCTCACAGCCGAGGGCGCACAGCTCGACCTCCATCGGGGCCCGTCCGACGAGGTGCAGACCCAGTCCATGGGCATAATCATCGAACTCGACGCGCGCTGGCACCTCGGTCGCGAGGCTCGGGATCAGCGCACGGACACGCGCCGCCGTCGGACCGAAGAGCGCCTCGAGATGGGCGAACGAGGCGAGCCCGGTCGCGAGCTTCGCCCCAGACTCCGCCCCCTTGCCAGCTGTGTCGCGCATGCGCCGGAGGGCCCGAGCCGCCTCGGCCCGCCGCGCGGTGCGACCGAGTGCGGTCGCGTCCCTCGCGTCGAGAAACGCCGCCGCCGCGTCATCCTCTCGCCCGCGCGCCGCGACGAGCGCCCACACGACGCGCTCGAGCCACGGGAGCCCGGCCCGCATGCCGGACACCGTCTTCGCGAGCCCCGCGAGCCCCTCGGGAGGGCTCCCGTCCTGCGCCACGGCGACGTCGAGCAACAGCCAGCCGAGGGCCGCCGCCACCCGCCGCGCTGCCCCGTCCGCGTCCGAATCACGCGCGAGCCACTTTGCGGCCGCCGCCACCGCGGAGGTCGCGTCCCCGCCGAGCCAGGCCTCGCGCAACGTCGCGATCGTGCGCGCCTCGGCGTCCGACAAGGCGAGGGGATCCGCACAACCTGCCCCCGCACAGTCCGCGTCCGTCGCGGCCGCGGCGACCACCGGGTCGGGCTCGAGCGTCACCTGCGGCTCCCGGGGCACAGGGGGCGCGTCATTCCCGAGCAACCCGCGCGTGGCGCCGAACCGCCCGAGCCGTGTCCGCCGCTCGCGCACCTCGTCAAGGTCCCCCGCGGCCTCGGCCTGCGTCAGCCGGCTGAGGTAGTCGCCGACCCGCGTCGCCCGCCCGGCCACGACCTCGCGCATCCGCGCAACCACGGGCCAGCCGCCCGCCGCGTGCCCGCCCGCTCCACCCGCAGGGCCCGCGATCCATGCCGCCGCGAGCGCGTCCCGCGGCCCCTCCATCGCGCCGACGCCGACGATCCGCTCGAGGGCGAG
>SYAK01000474.1 GCA_005788935.1 Pseudomonadota bacterium | reverse complement strand
GTCGCGTGATGTTCGGCGAATGCGGGGCCGAGTGCCGGAGCGCCAAACCCGAGGACCAGGAGGCGGAGACACCCTGGACGTTGCTCGGGCGTGCCCTCGACGCGCTGGTGACCGACGGATTCCTCCGTCCCGAGCGCCGCGTAGGCGCGGAGCTGAAGGCGTGGACCGTCGTCCACGGGTTCGCGTCGCTCTCGCTCGACGGCCTCGCCGCGGCGCCCACGCAGCGAGAGCGGAAGGCGGCGCTGGATGCGCTGCTCGACTTCACGGTGGTCGGCCTCTGCGGGGAGGTGCCTACTGCCCGCACCAAGGACCGGACGTGAGCACAGAGTGGCACACATGCGCACTCGACGGGGCGCTCTCCCGTGCCCCGTGCCGGTGTTTCGGTTCAGGGCAACTGCGTGGCCCCGCGGGCAACGCGACGCCAACCCGCTAAGCCACAACGACCCCAAAGACGACCAGGTAGTGCCGAACCTCGCGGAGCTCGGCCCCGCTCACAGCTTCTGAGCCAGCCCCGCCGCGAGCATCGCGCGGACGAGGGCGCTCGCCTTGTCGTCGTCGGTCGTGCCCGTCACCTCGAGGTCGATCTCGTTCATGCGCCGGGCCTGGTCGACCGCCCAGTCGATGTACTCGGACAGCGTCCGGTTCTCCTGCCCGAAGGCGAGCGCGTGCATCGCCTCGGCGATCTGCTTGGCGGTGCCCTCGAGCACGCGCCCATCGGCCATCATTCGGATTCTCATCGTCGGGTCTCCTTGCGTGGGTTGCTCTCCATCCAGTCGCCGCTCGGGATGCGCGGTCGGCCATGCGCTTGCTCGAGCGGCAGCACGTAGGCCGCGACCTCGTCGCCGTCTTCGAGACGGACGGTGCGCCGCTCGTAGAAGCGCGGGTGCCCCTCGAGTCGGTCGAGCGCGGCGAGCGTGACCGCGTCCACATCGTAGACCTCCCCGACGACGGCGGTAGCGTTGCCCGCGACCATCGCCGGGAACGCGCCGAGGCTCACGAGCTCGAAGGTCGGCTCGTTGCACGCACACCTCACGATCGCATGGTGGTCGAGCAGGTAGTGGTTCGGCTCGCCAGCGCGGAGCGTGCCGTAGACGAAGACGCGGGTGGAGGTGGCCCTCATCGCTCGTCTCCATGCGCCATCACGAGGGCGAGCTCGTCGAAGCCGTGCTTGCGGTACGCCCGCCACAGCACGCCGAAGTAGGCCTCGGTCGGCAGCGACTGCTCGGCGGCGTCCTTGACGTAGACGTGGGCCCGACGGCGCGCACCGTCGGCGACGGTCACCAGCAGACGCCGGCGCTCGTAGGCCACGGGGTGCCCCTCGAAGCGGTCGAGCCGCTCGAGGTCCTCGTCGCAGAGCGCCCACAGGAGGCCCGGGACGCGGCCCTCGCCGTCGCGCACCACCGTGGCCACGCCCCCGCCCCACGCGGCTCTCTGGCCGGCGAAGCCGAGGCGGTAGCCGTCCAGGATGGCGGCGCCGAGGAGCTTCGCGCTCGGGCAGCGTGCGCGCATCTGCGCGGCATCCAGGTTGGAGCCGTAGGCGAAGTAGGTCTGGGTCAATGGCCCTCGTCGTGGTGCGTCTCTCGTGGCGTCGTACATCGCTTCCTCTCGTCGTGCAGTCCAGTCGTTCTCGTCCTCTTTCTCGTCGTGAATCAGCCCCTTGGAAGGCGCGCGCGTGCAGCGTGAAGACCTTGCGACGGGCAACGGGCACCCGGCTCGTTCCGGCCCGAGGTGCCGGCGCGAAGCCGACCCCTGGACGGGGCCCCGGGCTCACCCGCTGGCCGCCCGGTAGGCCGCCGTGTCGCGGCGCTCGCCCTTTGAGGAGGCCGAGACCTCGAGCTTGGCCATCAGGTGCAGGCGCGCCGTCTTGAACTCGTCGCCGATCAGGCCGAGCTTGAGGAGGAAGACCCGGAAGTCGTACTTGGCGGTGGCGGGGGTGAAGTCGCGGCGCTTGCCGCAGCTGGCCTTCGCGCCGATCGCCTTGGCGCTGAGCGCGAGGGCGAACTGCACGTAGGCCGTGATCTGCCCGGCGTGGAGCGTCGCCTCGAACCAGCGGTACTCGACCGTCCCGCGGACCCACACGTTGTGCAGGTTCACCCCGTGGTAGCGCGTGTGGTCGTAATGCTGGGGCGCGCGGTTGTGGTAGCCGTACCAGGCGCGGTTCATCTGCTCGAGGTTGGTCGGGCGCTGCCGCTCGATCGTGGCGAGGAAGGTCTGGTCGATGCCTCGGCACCAGCGGGCGCGGCGCGCCTCGGTGATCCCGAGCGCGTGCTCGATCAGCTGCTCCTGCTTGTTGACGATCTTGACCAGGTTGCGGAGGCCGGCGGCGTCGAACCGCGCGGCGTCGACGTGGATGTGGATGCCGCAGCTGGCGTCGACCTTGGCGCTCGACTTGCGGACCGCGCGAACCACCTCCTGCAGCGTCTCGAGGTCGGCGTAGGTCAGGATCGGGCTGACCACCTCGGCCTGCCGCGAGCGGTCCGCGTTGAGGCTCGCGTCCGCCATCACCCGCCAGCGGCGGCCGTCGGGGGCGACGACGTCGTAGGGGTCGTAGCAGGCGGGGTTGCCGACGTGCTGGACCGTGCCGCCCACCACCGTCTGGATGGCCTGGGCGACCGCGGCGCGGGTCTGGCCGATGGTCTCGATCTCGATGCCGAAGCGGAGGGTCTTCATGCTGCCTTTCTCCTTTGCTTTCAGGTGCTTGGCTTCGTTGCCGTCGCGTGGACGTACATCGCTTCGGTTCCCCACGAAGTCCAGTCGACATCGAGCGAAAGGCAGATAAAAATCAGGCACTTGGAATAGAGCGAGTGTTCTCGGACTTACGCCCTCGAGACCTCGGCGGAGCGCCGGCAGCAGCGGTGTTCAGCAGCCGATTCGGCTGCGTTCGTCGAGGACGCCGATCGCGATCTGGTAACGACGTCCCGTCGACCGGGCGGTGTCCCCTTCGAGGACCGCGATGAGTTGGCGCTTGCGCGCCTGGTCCGGCTCCATCACGCCCCCCGAACGCGCGCGGCGGCGGCTTCGCCGAGCCCCGAGAGGTACTGTTCGAGGGCGTGGCGGAAGAGCTCCATGCGGCTCTTGAGGCCGCGACGACGCCAGACGTCGTCGAGCGCCTCGACCGTCTCGGCCGGCATTCGAAGCGACAGGACCTTGTTCTCGACGGCGGGTTCGCCGGGTGAGCAGCGTCCGACGGGACCGACCAGGACCTTGCTCTGGCTCGCGAGCCGATTCTTCCAGTGCAGGTCGCGCTTGTCGCGGCTGCCCGTGGGTCGGCCGACGACCGCGAGGTAGCGAGCACGCAGGTCGTCGATCTCGAGGTCGTTCGCGAGCGCGTCGGTCGCGCCGGTCGTCGGTACCGTCTCGGCCTCGCTTGGGGCGACAGCGTCGATAGCTTCGTGCGCCGCCTCGGTGGGCGACGACGGTGTCGCGTCGCAGGCCTCGGTGGGCGCGTCGGGCTCGCTCACGGCACCCGTCTCAGGCGCCTCGGCACCGAGCGTCTCTGCGATGCGCCGGAGCAGAAAGGTCCGGTTCGGGCAGCGGGTCTCCTCGCCGACGATCTCGGCGAAGCGGGCCTGCAGTTCGGGCAGCCGAAGCTCCGAGAGCGCGGCGAGGCGGGATTGGACGTTGTCGGTCATGGTCGTCTTCTTGTCGGTGTGGAGGCGACGGTGGACTGCGACGCGCAGGCTCTCGCCGCCCCGGTGGGGTC
>SYAK01000473.1 GCA_005788935.1 Pseudomonadota bacterium | reverse complement strand
GCGCGTGTACATGTTCCAGAACTTCAGCTCGACCGTCCCAGTCGAGCCGTTACGGTGCTTGCCCACGATCAGCTCGGCGATGCCCTTCTTGTCTTCGGGCGTATTCTCTTTCGCGTAGACCTCTTCGCGATAGATGAAGCAGATCATGTCCGCGTCCTGCTCGATGGCGCCCGACTCGCGGAGGTCGCTCATCATCGGGCGCTTGTCGGTGCGGGACTCGAGGCTGCGGTTCAGCTGCGACAGCGCGATGATGGGGCAGGAGAGCTCCTTCGCGAGGCCCTTCAAGGACCTGGAAATATACGAGATTTCCTGTTCGCGAGAGCCTTGGCGCACGCCTGCGTTCATGAGCTGCAGGTAGTCGATGACGATGAGGTCGAGCCCTTCGCGCCGCTTGAGGCGCCGGCATTTGGCGCGCACCTGCATCGGCGTGGCGCCAGCCTGATCGTCCATGAAGATGCGGGCGCGCGAGACGTTGTCCGCGGCCTCGGCGAGGCGGGTCCAGTCGTCGTCGCCGATGTGGCCACCGCGGAGCCGCGAGAGGTCGACGCGGGCCTCTGCGGAAAGGAGGCGCTGCGCGAGCTGCTCCGAGGGCATTTCCAGCGAGAAGAGCGCGACCGACGCGTTGAACTTCAAGGCCGCGTTCATCGCGACGTTCAGCACGAAGGACGTCTTGCCCATCGCGGGGCGGGCCGCGAGGATGACGAGATCGCCGCGCTGAAGGCCGTGCGTCATGCGGTCCCAGTCGCGGAAGCCGGTGCCGACACCCGTCACGTCGCCGCCCGCGTTGAAGGCGCTCTGGATCGCATCCATCGCGGTCTGCATGACCTCGCGGATCGGCGTGAGATCGGTCGACTGGCGATGTTCGAGGACGTCGAAGATGCGACGCTCGGCCGCGTCGAGGAACTCGTCGACGTCGGGGACGTCGCCCATGCCCGAGACCTCGACCTCGCGGGCGGCCTCGATCATGCGCCGGAGCGCCGCCTTGCGGGCGATGATGTCGCGGTAGTGGTCGACGTTGGCGATCGAGCCCTGACGGTCGAGGACCGCGCCGACGCCGGTCGTCCCACCGACCTTCTCGAAGTGCCCGCGATCCTTCAGGCGCTGGACGAGCGTCACGAGGTCGACGGCCTGCCCGGACTCGTGGAGCTCGAGCATGGCGCCAAAGATCAGCTGGTGGCGCTCGAGGTAGAAGTCCTCGGCGCGCAGCTTCTCCGACAGCGCGTCCATCGCGTTCTGGTCGATGAGGACGGCCGCGAGCACTTCGCGCTCCGCCTCGAGGGAGGCTGGCATGCGCAGCGTCTGGGTACTGGCGTGCTGCGAGGGCTCCGACAGCACGTCGGGAGGGGGTTCGTCGAGGTGCATCGGCGCTGCTTGCTCCGGCTGAGCGGCGGGTCTACCCTGCAACGGCCACCGCGGGCCAGCGCGCCCGCCGGACGCGCCTGCCAGTGCCCCCGTCCCGAGGTGGGTGCCACGGCGAAGGTGGGCCCTCGAACCTGACAGGAGCCCGAAGACGATGCAACGACTGATTCTCGTGGCTGTGACCGACGCCGCGCTGTTGCCCGAGTTTGCGCAGGCCGAGTCCGCGGTGATCGCGTCGGCCCTGACACTGCAGTCGAGCGGGGCGGGCGGGAGCTGGGGTCTCGGCCTGGCGGGGGCGGACGCGCTGCTCGTGCGTCGTGGTCCACGGCGCGCGGCCGACGGTGGCATCGCATCCCAGCTCGCGGGGGTTCGGTCCCGTCAGGCGCTCGCCTTTGTCGACAGCCACGCGGAGCCTCGGCCGATCGAGGTCTCGCAGCCGTTCCGCCACCGCGACTGGCTCGTCGCGGTCGCGGGGGTCGACGGTCTCGGCGCCGATTTCGCGAACGCGGCCCACGCGCGCTTTCCGGACCACGCCACGGTCGCACGCCACGAGCCCGAGGCGGCGGAGGCCGTGCTGACGGTTGTGATGGCCGCCCTCGGACGACGCAACGCCCGCGACGTGCAGGACCTGACGACGCGTGCCGTGCGAGCGGCCCTCGGCGACGCGGCTCGCGACCTCGAGACGCTGATCGCGGAGACAGGGGGCGTGGCGGGTCCAGGGCTTGTGGTCGGCCTGCTCCGGCCGCCCCATACGTTTCTCCTCCCCGTGGGTGGGTCGGTCGGGCCGCTCTGGTATCGGCTGTCGCAGGGGACTGGCTCCGATCCCCGCCCGGGGCGTC
Source organism: Pseudomonadota bacterium (assembly GCA_005788935.1). Next base: position 1,263 of record SYAK01000473.1, on the reverse strand, counting down.
CGCCGCGCCACGAGCACCTGCACGGCGTCATCGCCGGGGCGGGTGCGCCGCCCGACGCGCGCTGCGTCGCGGTGGCCGTGGGTTCGGCCCTCGAGATTGGCCCGGACTGCAAGCCGCAGGTCTTCTCACTCGCCTGAAGGTGCGGCTCAGCCGCGTGGGACGGCCGCGCGCAAGGCGTCCCGCGCCTCGCCGTGGAGGACGTAGCCCGCGGCTTCGAGGGCCTTCACGGGGTCGCTCACGAGGCGGCCGAGGGCTGCGAGGTCGCGCGTGAAGGCCTTGCGGATGTCGCGCCAGCGGTGTGCGAGCTCGGCGGCGGTCTCGATCGGTGCGGTCCCGACGTGCATGGCGGTCCTCCTCAGGCGGGCGCCGCCGTGACGTCGGCGGGGGCCAGCCTGAAGAGACGCACGAACCCCGTCCGCGTCTGCAAGGACCTTGTAAACGGGGTGTCAGCCAGCCTTGAAACGGGCCTCAGCGGGCCGTCGCGGAGACGAGCCAGGCCTTGAGATACCGGCCCTCGGGCGCCACCGAGGACGTCGGGTGGTCGGCGGGCTGGCCCCAGCGGGCGAGCACGCGCACGGTCTTCCGCAGGCGGTGGCCCGCGTCGGTGAGCATGCGGCCGAAGTCCTCCTCGGAGACGTGCTGGCTGCACGAGCAGGTCAGCATCAGCCCGTCTTCCGCGAGCACCGACAGCGCGAGCGTGTTGAGGCGCGCGTACTTCTGCAGCGCGTCATCGAGGTTGCTGCGCCCCTGCGCGAACTTCGGCGGGTCGATGATGATCCGCGGCCACGTCTCGCCGAGCGCCTGCTTCTCCTTGAGAAACGTGATGGCGTCGTCCGCGAGCAGCTCGGCGCGGTCGGCGAGGCCATTCTTCTCGGCGTTGCGGCGCGCGGCTTCGATGGTCGGCTCGCTCGAGTCGATGAAGGTGACGTGCGCAGCGCCGTGTTTCAGGGCCTGAAGCCCGAAGCCGCCGCTGTGACAGTAGGCGTCGAGCACGCGCTGCCCTTTGCAGAGCGCCGCGAACTGCAGGCGGTTCTCGCGCTGATCGGCGTAGAAGCCGGTCTTCTGAACCGCGCCGAGGTCGATGTCGTAGGTCACGCCGTGCTCGAGGACCTCGAGGGCGCGCGACTCGGAGAAGGCGGGCGGTCCGACGCGCTCGAGCGACGGGATGAGGCCTTCCATGCGGGCGGCCGTCTCGGGGATCGCGACGAGCATCTTCTCGAGGCCGGTCAGGCGGCGCAGCGCGTCGAGGACGGCGGCGCGGTG
>SYAK01000472.1 GCA_005788935.1 Pseudomonadota bacterium | reverse complement strand
GTGCTGTCACTGATGGCGCGGGTGGTGGCGGGCGAGGCGCGGTAGTGCACGATCGCGCCGTTTGGTCCGAAGCCGGCGATCGTGTCGAAGGACAGGCCCTCAAAGTGTTCGCCTTCCGCCCGGTAGGCGGCGAGGCGCTCGGCGGCCCCCAGCTCGTCGAGGCCGTCCCGCCAGTGGTCTTCGAGCCAGGTGAGGAAGCGCACGACGGCCACGGCGTCGCGCAGATGGGCGGCACGCATGCCACCGAGCTCGATCGGGTTCTTGCGGGCCCGCGGCAGGAGCAGCGGTGATGGGCACGCGAGCGTCGTGGCCCCCGTCTCCGTCAGCAGCTCGGCGATGCGCGCCGCGGTGGCCGTCGGGTCGACCCAGACCTTGCCGGACAGGGCGCCGAGACGCGCAGGGAAGGACTCGTAATCCTGGAGCGAGACGCCTGCATCCGCGAGCGCCTCACGGGCCTCGGGCGTCACGCGTCCGACCTGCGTGAAGAGCTCGGCCGTCTCGCGGCCGACGAGCCCCCAGCCGACCGCGACCGGGTTGAAGTCGACATCACGGGCGCGAATGTTGAAGAGCCACGCGAGCTCGTCAAGGGTCGCGACGACGGTCCAGGAGGCCTTGCGGGCCGTCATGGCGGCTCGGACATCCGCCAGCTTGTCGGCGGTCGAGCGACCCGAGAAGCGGACCGGCCAGGCCGTCAGCGGTGTCGCTGGAAGGGACAGCGTGTCGGGTCGGAGCGCATCGATGGGGTTCTCGGCGATCGCCACGAGGGTCGCGCCGACCGGGTCGAGGACCTCGTGGAGCCGTTCGACGTCGCGAATCGTGTGGACCCACGGATCGAAGCCCACGCGCAGGCCGGCCGCCGTGCGCCCGAGGTGACCGTAGAGGTCCGGGGTGTCGCCGTCGCCGACCCGGACGAGGGTCCACGGGGTCCCCGCGAGCTCGTGTTCGCCCTGAAGCCAGTAGCGGCTGTCGGCGAATTGCCAGGCGCCTTCGAGCCCGATGACGGCGTCGCCGACCGAGCCGGTGAAGCCGCTGATGAAGGACCGGCGCTGCCAGAGGCCCGGGACATACTCGCTCTGGTGCGGGTCGGCCGAGGGCACGAGAAAGACATCGACCCCCGACGCGCGCATCCAGGCTCGGAGGGCCTCGAGGCGGGCAGCGGACGAGGCGAGGGCGGCGGGGTGGGCAGGCATCGAGGGTCCTCCGGGGGCGGGCGTCGGGTCGCGCGGGCGAAGGCTGGCAGAAGCCGGGCCGCCTTTCAACCCGCAGGCCGCATGTCGCAGCACGTCACCGCTGGCGGAAAAGTGGACAGGAGGCCGGGTGGGGCTAGCCTCCCGAGACCCTGGCGCCTCGCCCCCGCCTCTCGTGCGGTCTGGCGCCGCGCCCTCCCGGAGTTGCCCCGATGTCCAACATCCTCACCGGTTCGCTGAGACGTCTCCTCGGTGGCGAGCGGGACCGCGCCCCGCAGACCTCCGCGCGCCCCGATACCCGCGAACGTCCGCGCGCCGAGGCGCCCGCCCGCGAGGCGGACGTCATCGCCGTGTCTGCCCAGAAGGGCGGCGTCGGAAAGACCAACACGGCCGTCAACGTGGCGGCTGGGCTCGCGCTGCTCGGCGGCAAGCGCGTCCTGCTGCTCGACATGGACCCGCAGGGTCACTGCGCGCTCGCGCTGAAGGCCGAGCTGCCCGACGCCGAGCGCGACGCCCGGTCGCGGCTGCCCGAGGTCCTCGTGCATCGACGCATCGATGTCCTGGCTGCGTCGTTCGAGACACGCATCCCCGGCCTCTGGCTCTGCAGCGCGGACCGCGAGCTCGCGCAGGCCGAGGCGTCCGTGCAGGGTCGGATCGGCAAGGAGTTTCTGCTGCGGCAGGCGCTGCGCTCGGCGCGCGGGCAGTTCGACGCGATCGTCATCGACTGCCCGCCGAACCTCGGGACGCTGACCCTGAACGCGCTGCTCGCGGCCGACTGGCTGCTCGCGCCGTGCGACATGTCGACGCTGTCTGTCGAGGGCATCGGCGACATCTTCGAGACCGTCGAGACGGTCCGCGAGACGCTCGGCCACCACCTCGCAGTCGTCGGCGTCGTGAAGACGCGCTATGACGCGAAGAACCGCAAGGTCAACGAGGCGGTCAACCGGACGCTCGAACGCTGGGCCCGGCACCTGCTGCGGGCGCACGTGCCCGTCAACACCGCGCTCGCGCAGGCGCAGCTGCTCGGGACCGCCATCTTCCGGAGCGACCCGGCCTGCAAGGGCGCGGAGGCGTACGCCGCCGTCACCCGCGAGATCGCGCGTCGGGTCGGGCTCAAGTGGCCCGAGCAGACGGTCCAGACAGCGGCCGAAGGTACGCCAGCGGCCGCGACGACCTGAGCCGACCGGGCGCCTCAGCCCCGCTCGGGCGGCGGTGCGGTCTTCGGCAGGGCCCCTTGACGGGCTCCCGTTTCAGCGCTAGCTCATCGTCACCGTCGATGGTCGATCGGGGCACGCCTGCGCCCGGTCCGCCCGTCCCGAGACGAGCCGTCGGCTCGAGCCGTGGAGTGCTGAATGGAAACGGATCTCATCGAAGGCTACCTTGTCCGCAGCGGGATCACCTACGACGTCCTCGGCGAGGGGATGTGGGTGCTGCACGACGAGTTCGACCAGATCGACAACATCGTCGTGACGCTCGCGTCGCCCGTGGTGCTGTTCCGCGTCAAGCTGATGGAGCTCCCGAAGGACCCGGAGGCCCGCACGAAGCTCGCGCTGACGCTGCTCGAACTCAACGCCTCCGCGATGGTCGCGGGCGCCTACGCGGTCGAGGGCGAGTCCGTGGTCGCGGTCGAGACGCTGCAGTCGGAGAACCTCGACTTCAACGAGTTCCAGGCTGCGATCGATGGTCTGACCATGGCCATTTCCGAGCATTACGACCTGCTCCGCGCCTTCCATCACCCGGTCTCGGCCTGAAACATCAGCCTCACAGGAGTTCGCCATGGGAATCTGGGCTCGCCTCTCGACTCTGATGAAGTCGAACATCAACGCGCTGATCAGCAAGGCCGAGGATCCCGAAAAGATCCTGAACCAGCTCATCGTCGACATGAAGGAGCAGTTCCTCGAGGCCCGCAAGCAGGTGGCGGTCACGATCGCCGACGAGAAGCGCCTCAAGCAGCAGCTCGACCAGGAACTTGAGAAGGCACAGGAGTGGGAAAAGAAGGCCATGATCGCCGTGAAGGCCGGCCGTGACGACCTCGCGGCGCAGGCGCTGGCGCGCAAGGCCGAGCACGACAAGCTCGCGGAGGATTGGCAGCAGCAGTGGATGCTGCAGAAGCAGGCTGCCGATCAGCTGCGCGACGCCCTGACGGCGCTCAACGCCAAGATTCAGGAGGCGTCGCGCAAGAAGAACCTCCTCATCGCGCGCGCCAAGCGGGCCGAGGCGCAGCAGAAGATCCAGGACACCTTGTCGGGCATCGGCGACAACGCGGCCTTCGACACCTTCGCCCGCATGGAGGAGAAGGTCCTGCAGAAGGAGGCCGAGGCGCAGGCTTCGCTCGAGATTTCGGGCCAGCTCGAGGGTGACGCGCTCGCGAGCCAGTTCAAGTCGCTCGAGACGTCGTCGTCGGCCCAGACCGACGCGCTCGCCGCCCTGAAGGCCAAGATGGGCGTTGCCCCGCCAGCGGCCGCGGCAGCGCCCGCGCGCGCCACGGTGGCGGCGGATTCGGTCGAGGCCGAGCTCGAGGCCCTGCTGAAGGATTGAGTGACGACCGAGCGTCGTTCCAGAGAGACCCGGCCCGCGCCGGGTCTTTTTTTTGAGGTGCCATGCAGGGACGCGACGGACAGGAGCGGGTGCTGGCGATCGACCCGGAGGTGCTCATGGGGCGCCTCGTCGCGGCTGCGCGGCGTGACGGGGTGGGGC
>SYAK01000471.1 GCA_005788935.1 Pseudomonadota bacterium | reverse complement strand
GGCGCAGGCTCGTGTGCCCATGGGTAGGGGCGCGATTCATCGCGCCCGGCCCTCGGCGCAGGCTCGTGTGCCCATGGGTAGGGGCGCGATTCATCGCGCCCGGTGGTCGGGATGGGGTCGAACAGGAACATGCTCGGAGGACACATGGTAGACAATCCGACAAGACTGGGCTCCTTGCGAATTCGAGGCTACGATTACCGCCTGCCGGGCGCGTATTTCGTAACCATCTGCGCGCACCGCCGAAAATGCATGTTCGGGGATGTCGTCCGCGGTGAAATGCAGCTGAATGCCGCGGGGTGCGTCGTGCAGGCCGCATGGTTTGATTTGCCACGGCAATATCCGGGGGTGGCGTGTGACGTCTTCGTCGTCATGCCGAATCATGTCCATGGGGTCCTCGTGTTCGCCGCCGGCGAGACGATTGCGTCCGAACTGGCCCTGTCACGTCACATCGCCGAGGCCACCCAACCCGACCGTAACTTGCGCATCGCACCCACCCTCGGTGATGTCGTGCGCGGCTTCAAGGCCCGGGTCGCACGCGCAATACAGCGCTCGAGCCAGACCCCCGGCGCTCCGGTCTGGCAACGCAACTACCACGAACACGTCATTCGTGACGAGCACGCCTTGAACCGCATCCGCCAATACATCGATGACAACCCGCGCAACTGGGACGCCGACAGCGAGCATCCCCTGGCGAGCCCTCATTTGGGCCCAGGGGATCGCAACCCGTGAACCGAAGGGACCTTCTGCGTGACGTGCGTCCCCGGGCACGCCCTGCGTTGGCCGCCACGGACCTCGTCAAGGGCGAGTTGGCGCACCCGCCGCGCGGCAGCCCCTTGGGGTGCGACAGGCCGCTTGACGCGCGGCGCGGCGCCCCGTATCGCCCTCGAGGGGGGCGCGGAGGGGGGCGGGTGGCGGCGAAGGCGGCGTGGGAGGCAGCGGTGACCATCGGGCAGACGGTCATCCGGTACGCGGTGCGGGTGTCGCCGAAGGCGCGGGCGCTGCGGCTCGTCGTGACGCCAGACGGGGTCGAGGTCGTGGCGCCCGAGGCGGAGGCGACGCAAGAGGCGGTCGAGGCGTTCCTCGGGGCGCGGCGGCGCTGGCTCTTCGACGCGGTCCGCAAGGTGGCGGCGCAACGGGCGGCGCTGCTCGCGCAGCGCTACGAGTCGGGCGCGCGGCTGCAGTACCGCGGGCGCTGGCTGATGCTCGAGGTGACGGCGGGCGACGTCGAGGCGGTCGGGATCGCGTGCCGCTCGAAGCTGCACGTCACGGTGCCGCGGGGCCTCGTCGGGACGGCGCGGAGCGACGCGGTGGAGGCGGCCTTCGGGGCGTGGCTCAGAGGGCGGGCGGCGGACGACCTTGGACTGCTCGGGAAGCGCCTGGCGGCGCGCCTCTGCGTGAGCCCGGCCGGCTACCGGCTGTCGGAGGCGCGTCACCGCTGGGGGTCGTGCGGGCGGGACGGCGTCATCCGGGTCCACTGGCAGCTAGCTCAGGCACCCATGTGCGCATTTGAATACGTGGTCGCCCATGAGCTGGCACATCTGGTCCATCGCAATCATGGCGAGGCCTTCTGGCAGACCCTCGCGACCGCGCTGCCCGACTGGCGGGCGGGCAAGGCCGCCCTCGAGCGCTGGGAGACCGGGCGGCGCGCGCTCTAGCGGGCCGTGTCCGAGCACGAAACACCCGTTGTTGCCATGGCGCGGAGGCGGCAGCCGGCGGCAGCCGGGGCCACGGCGCAAGCTTGCCTCGGGGCGGCGCCTGACGCATGCTGCGCCGCATGGCGGTGCTGGGAAAACAGGGCGGCGCGTTCCCGAAAGGCGTCTCGGAGTAGCGGCTGATTCGGCGCGAGGGCTACGCCTTCGTCGACAAGACGGCCTTCATCGCGGACGTCCTCGACAGCGGCGCCAGCACGACGCTGTTCACGCGGCCGAGGCGCTTCGGCAAGACGCTGAACATGCTGATGTTGAAGGACTTCCTCGAGCGGGGCGACGAGGACGTGACCGACGTCTTCGAGGACACGGAGATCTGGCGGTTGCCGGGCGAATATCGCCAGCATTTCATGCGCTACCCGGTCATCTGGCTATCGCTGAAGCAGCTCGGAGGCAGTAACTGGCACGCGATGGAGCAGGTCCTGGCGGGTCTCCTCGAGGCCGAGCTCGACCGTCTCGTGGCGCTGCACCCGGAGCTCGAGGCGCAGCGCGAGAAGCTGCTCGCGCCCGACAGGCGGCCGCTGTTCCTGCTGAACCTCAGCGACGCCCTCAAGCGGCTGACGAAGCAGCGGGGCGTCATCCTCATCGACGAGTACGACAGCCCGCTGCATCGGGCGTGGCTCGGGGGCTACTGGACGAAGGCGGTCGACTTCTTCCGGACGCTGCTGTCGGGCGGCCTGAAGGACAACGAACACCTGTGGAAGGGCGTCCTGACCGGCATCCTGAGGGTCGCCAAGGAGAGCCTCTTCAGCGGGCTCAACAACTTTGACGCCATCGGACTGACCGAGGACCGCTCGGCGAGCCGCTTCGGCTTCCTCGAGCCCGAGGTCGAGGCGCTCGCTGTCCGCGCGGGCCTGCCCGACGCGATGCCCGAGCTGCGCCGCTGGTACAACGGCTATCGTTTCGGCGGGTTGAACGCCGTCACGGTCTACAACCCGTGGTCCATCATCGCGCGCATGACCTCGCCGACACAGCCGTGCGCCGCGCACTGGCTCGGCACGAGCGGCAACGACCTCGCGCGCGACCTGATGCGGCGGACCGCGGCGAAGAACGGCGAAGCCCTGCGCAAGCTGCTCGCGGGCGAGTCGGTTGCAGTACAGCTCTTCGACAACCTGTCACTGCAGGACCTCTACACGGACCATGGCATGCTTTGGCCACTTTTGACCGCATCGGGCTACCTGACGCCCTCCGGTTTGACCCCGTCGCGGGGCGCGTGGATGGCGGCGTTGAAGGTCCCGAACGAGGAGGTGATGGAGGCCTTCACCTCGACCTTCCTGTCGGTCCTCGGCTCGCTCTCTCAGGTCGCGATCGGGGGTCCGCTCGCGTCGGTCTCGCGCGCCCTGATTGCAGGCGACGCCGAGGTGCTGCAGGCCGAGCTGACCGACGTGATGGTCCGCGCGCTGAGCTACCACGATCTGGTACCCGGCTCGCCCGCGGTGCCGGTCGAGAGCATCTACCACGCCTTCATCCTCGGGCTGCTGCTGCACCTCGGTCCTGACTGGCACGTCAAGCGCAACCCCGAGTCCGGGCTCGGCAGACCGGACGTCATGATCTGGCCGAGGCAGGGCCCGGGCACAGGCGTCGTCATGGAGTTCAAGGTCCTCGGCCGCGGCGAGACCGTCGAGACCGCGCTTGGCCGGGCGATGGCGCAGATGCGCAAGAAGGCCTACGCCACGCAGCTGCGAGAGGCTGGCTGCGACCCCATCCACGAGCTCGGCGTCGTCTACGACGGCAAGCTCGCCTGGGTCGCGAGCACCGCCGAGCCCGACGACACCTAGGCCGGCCCCGCTCGGCCGGGCGCCGCCTCAGCTCGCCGCGACGCCCTGGACGGTGACGGTCACGCGCCGCTTGTGGGGCGCGAGGCGGTGCTCGGCGAGGAAGACGCCCTGCCACGAGCCGAGCGCGAGGCGCCCGCGCGAGACCGGGATGACGAGGGACGAGGTGGTCATGACCGCCCGGACGTGGGCGGGCATGTCGTCGGGCCCCTCGGCCGTGTGTCGGAAGAGCGGGTCGCCGTCGGGCACGAGGCGCGCGAGGAAGGCCCCGAGGTCGCGCAGGACGGCGTTGTCGGCGTTCTCCGCGATGAGCAGCGAGGCGCTCGTGTGGTGGATGAAGACGTGCGCGAGCCCCGTCGCGACGCCCGATTTCGTGACCGAGACGCGGACCTCCGAGCTGATGTCGGTGAAGCCGCGGCCCGGTGTCTGAATGTCGAACGCGCGCTGGTGCGTCAGCATCGCCTCAGGCCTCGCGAATCATCGCGTCGAGGCGCAGGAGCCCCTCGCGCACCGAGTCGATCCCCGGGCCGAAGGAAAGGCGGACGTGGTTGCGGAGGCGCGACGGGATATGGCGGCGACGCTTGCCGGGGTCGATGTCGAAGAATTCGCCTGGCACCGTGATGACCTTGCGCTCGAGGGCCGCCCGGAAGAAGTCCATGCCGTTGCGCAGGCGCTCGGGCAGGCGCGACAGGTTGCAGAAGCAGTAAAAGGCCCCCTGCGGGTTGAAGGCGAGCTCCATCCCCATCGCCTGCACGCTCTCGGTCATCAGGCGGCGCTTGGCGTCGAAGGTGCGCTGGATGGCGCGGGCCTCCTGATCGGCGATCTCGGGGTTGAGCAGCGGCAGGGCAGCCGTCTGCAGCGGATGCGGCGCGCCGCCGTCGAGGTAGGACCCCGCCGATGTGACGCGCTGGATGAGCGCCTTCGGGCCAACCGTCCAGCTGAGGCGCCAGCCCGGGTAGCGCCAGTTCTTCGTCAGGCCGTCGATGATGACGACCGGGTCCTCCTCGATGTCCTCGACATAGCGGCAAGCCGAGTTGGACGGCCCCTCGGCGAGGGTCATCGGGTCGTAGAGGTAGTGGGCGTAGAACTCGTCGAAGATCAGCTGGCAGCCGAGCTCGCGCGCGATGTCGAGCCACGCGCGCAGCTCGCCGCCCCGCACGACGCGCCCGGTCGGGTTGCAGGGATTCGACAGCAGGACCGCGCCGAGCCCGCGGCCGACGATCTCTTCTCGAAGGTGCTGGGGTGACAGGTGAAAGCCACCCTCTTCGGAGAGGACGATCGGGATCGGGATCATGCGGTGGAAGGTGTCGAGCAGCTCGGCGTAGGCCGTGTAATCGGGCAGGATGTGGCCGAGGTTGACCTGGTCGAGGGCCGCGCCGACGCGGGTCAGCGCGGTGCGTCCGCCCGACGCGATAGCGACGTTCTCGGCCGAGTAGCGGGTGGGCATCCCGCGCCGGTAACGCGCATTGTAGAGCTCGGCGACCGCCTCGCGGAGCTCCCACATGCCAGCGACCGGGCCGTACTCGTGGGCCGCGGGGTCGATGACGAAGCTCTCGATGCGCTCCGAGCCGCCCTCGATGGCCCCGGTCTCGGGCGCGCCCTGACCGAGGTTGACCCACTCGGGGTGGCCGTAGTGGAAGCCGCGGCGGGCGGCCTCGGCCATGACGAAGCTGACCCCGGTGCGAGGAACGGAGCGGAAGGCGGCGTGGGTGTTGGCGGCGTCTGCTGAGCTCATCGGGTGCTTTTACGGAGGCCACCGCGGGGTGTCAACGGGCTGTCGAGGCGGTTCGGCGCACCGCACGTCGCGTCCTGGCGGCGGAGGCCGCCCAAAACGAGCGAGAAATTCGACGCGGTGCGCACGCACGCTAAACACCCATCGGATCGGGCGTCGGCGACACGCGCCCTCTCGGGGGAACCATGCAGAACCTTCAGATTCTTATGGGATTTTCCACCATGCAACGCAGCGCGCGATCGCGGGCCGCCGCGGCGCTGGCCAGCCTGCTGTTCGGTCTCGCTGCGGGCGGCTGCGAGTCCCCCTCCGAGGTCGTGGCCTCCGACACGGCCACGGGCGTGGCGGACGCGGGGCCGGATGCGGAGTCGGCCGACGATGCTGTGTCCCTGCTCGATTCCGGGTCCCCCGCCGATACGGCGTCCGCCGCCGATGTCGAAGCCCCAGCCGACGCGGCGTCCGCCGCCGATGCCGAAGCACCCGCCGATGCGGCGTCCGCCGCCGATGCCGAGACCCCCGCCGACGCGGCGTCACTGACCGATGCCGAAGCGCCCGCCGACGCTTCATCCCCGGGCGACGCCGGCACCGAAGACGACAGCAGCGCGCCCAGTGACGCGTCGGGCCCGGGTGACACCAGTGCCCACGACGACATCGCGACCGACACCACCCCCGAGCCAGCAGGCTGCGAGGCCGACCCGCGCCCCGCTGGCTGCGCCTGCGACGACGACCTGGCGTGCGCCTCAGGCCTCTGCGCCCCGACGCGCGAGGGCGCTGGGCGCTGCGCAGGCCCCTGCGAGGACGGCTGCCCCGACGGTCTGACCTGCGCCGACGTGACGACCGCCGACGGCACGCGCCCGTTGTGCATCGTGCGCGACCTCGACCTCTGCCGGCCTTGCCTCGCCGACGCCGACTGCCGCGGCGGGCCGCACGTGGCCGACGGTGACCACTGCGTCCGCCACCCGACGGGCGAGGGCAGCTTCTGCGGCCTCGGCTGCGAGACCGACAGCGACTGCCCGGACAGCTACGCCTGCCGCTCGGTGACGCTCGTGGATGAGCGTGACGCACGCCAATGCGTTCCATCCGGCATGAATGCCCGATGCGGCTGCTCGCCGCGCGCGGTCGGAGAGGAGGCGGTCACGACGTGTGCCGTCGAGGGGCGCTGCGAAGGGGAGCGCCGCTGCGAGACTGGGGATGCCGCGGGCGAGACGCGCCTCGGCCTGTGCCGCGACGACACGGGGGCCGTCTGCGAGCCGCCGACGCTCGTCGAGGTGAGCTTCGACGCGACTGGCGGCACCGTCATCGACCCGGTCACCGTCGTCCTCGGCGACCCATACGGCCACCTGCCTGTCCCGGCGCGCCCGAACTGGGTCTTTCTCGGGTGGTGGCTCGGCGAGCACCGGATCGAGCCGACGTCTGTCGTCGAGCGACGCGAGGCCCACCGGCTCGTCGCGCGCTGGGAGGGCGTCGCGATGGCGCTGAGCTTCCGCAACCCGGGAGACACGAACTGCGAGGATATGGTCGTCCGCTTCGGGGCCCCGTACGGCCCGCTGTGTGCGGCGACGCGCACGGGCTACGGCCTCCTCGGCTGGTGGCTCGGCGAGACCCCTGTGACGGCGGAGACGGTCGTCACCGAGACCGCCCCGCACGACGTCGTCGCCCGCTGGCGCGCCCGGAGCTATGCCGTGGGCTTCGCTGGCGAGGGCACGGCGGCCTGCACCGCGACCGCCGCGACCTTCGACGAGACCTATGGCCCGCTCTGCGAGCCGACCCGCGAGGGCTACACGTTCACCGGGTGGCGACTCGACGGCCAACGCGTGGCCGAGGGCTCGCCCATGCGGACCGCGCGCGACCACACGCTGCTGGCCTCATGGACGGCCGACCGCATCTACGTCGCCTTCGAGGCGGGTGAGGGCACGGATCCGGTCCCACCAGCCATCACCGTGACCTACGGCGAGCCCTACGGCGAGCTCGCGACCACCGCCCGCGCGGGGTACACGTTTGGCGGCTGGTGGACCGGCCCGGACGGCGTCGGCGTCGAGGTGACGCCAACCACCCCCATGACGCGGACGGCCTACCATCAGCTCTTCGCCGCCTGGGAGGCGAACATCTACCGCGTCACGTACGACCCGCGCGGGGGCACCGCCTGTGCCGCGGGTCACGTGCGCTATGCGGCCGCGTACGGCGCGATCGCCCCGCTCTGCGCCTCGAGGCGCTACGGCTACACGCTCGGCGGGTGGGAGATCGACGACACGCGCTTCATCGTGACCGACGTGTCCCCCGTGACGACCGCGGGTGACCACGTGCTGCGCGGCTGGTGGCAGCCGCTGTCGGTCGACCTGGCCTACGACGCGGTGGGCGGCGTGGGGTGCGAGTCCGCCACGCGCGTCCTGTTCGGAGACCCCTACGGTCTGCAGAACCCGCTCTGTCGGCCGAGCCGGTCTGGTTATGACTTCGTCGGCTGGTTCAAGGGCGATGGCGCCGACGCAACCCTTGTGACGGACACGACCCCGGTCGCGGACGCCGCGCCGCACACGCTCGCCGCGCGCTGGACGGGGGTCCCCTTCAACGTGACCCTCGATCTCGGCGCAGGGAGCGGCTGTACCGCCACGACCTTCGGCGTGGTCTTCGGGCAGCCCTACGGCGAGGCCGCTGCGTGTGTGCCGACGCGCACCGGGCACGACTTCACCGGCTGGTTCCTCGACTCGGGAGCGCGGGTCGAGACCACGACCCCCATCACGTCCTTCGCGGGCGTGCTGCGGGCCCGCTGGGTGCCGTCCACCTGGACCCTGACCTACGACGCGGCCGGCGGCGAAGGCTGCACGACGACGACCGTCACGTGGGGCGGCACCTACGCAGCCGCTGTCGCCTGTGTCCCTGTGCGCCCGGGCTACACGTTCGGGGGCTGGTCCTTCACCGCGGTCGGCATCAGCCCCGTCAACGCGACGACCTCTGTGACGCGCCTCGGACCGCACACCGTCTACGCGCTCTGGACCGCCAACCGGTACACCGTCTCGTACGACAGCGCTGGCGGCACGGCCTGCACCGCGTTCATGGTGACCTTCGACACGGCCTACCGGACTGGCAGCCAGCTGTGCTTTCCGGGGCGCACGGGCTACAGTTTCAACGGCTGGCAGATCGAGGACGACGCGACGGGCCCGGCCGTGACCGCCGCGAGCGTCGTCGCGACGCCGCGCAACCATGTCCTGCGGGCGCGCTGGGTCGCGAGGCGCGTGCTGCTGAACTTCGGCAACCTCTCCGGATGGCCCTGCGCGCAGGGCGTCACGGAAGTGACGTTCGACCAGCCCTACGGCGCGGCCCTCGACGCGTGTCGCCCCGAGCGCGCCGGCTACACATTCCTTGGGTGGGTCCTGAGCGGAACCGATACCTATCTCACGTCGAACGACCTCGTGAAGCAGGCGAACGAGCACTTCCTCTACGCGCGCTGGCGAGCGAACACCTACCGCGTCAGCTTCGCCTCGGGCGAGGGCTCGCTGTGCCCACCGATCGACGTCATCTTCGACACGGCCTACGGCCCGCTGTGTGAGCCGACCCGCTACGGCCACACGTTTACGGGCTGGTACCCGAGCCCGGAGGCCGTGTCGGCGATGACCGCCACGACCACGGTCAAGATTGATACCGACCACACGCTGCAGGCCCGCTGGACCCCCAACCGCTACGGAGTCGAATACGATCACTGGAGCTGCCCGGGCGGGAGCTGGGTCTTCGGGGCCCCGCTCGGCCCCCTCTGCACGCCCTCCGACCCGGGCTACGCCTTCGAGGGCTGGTACCTCGACGCGACCGCGACGTTCGACCTGGCGACGGCCGACACGACCATCCCGTTGGCGGGCGACATCGCGCTCTACGGGCGCTGGTCGGCCCGGAGCTTCCTCGTGACCTTCGACGCGGCCGGGGGGACCCCGTGCGAGTCGCGCACCCTCGTCTACGAACAACCTTACGGTCAATCTGGCCCGTTGTGCCAACCGACCCGCGCGGGTTACGCCTTCGGCGGCTGGGTGCGCCGCGGCTCCCCCGTCGACGACGAGACCCTCGTGTGGACCGCCGAGGACCACACCCTGATCGCGGTCTGGACCGGCAACCCGTACGTTGTGACCTTTAACTCGAACGGTGGCTCGGCCTGCCCGACGAGCTCCCTCAACGTGATCTTCGGGGCGGCCTATGCCCCGAGCAACGACCTCTGTCGGCCCACCCGGACAGGCTATACCTTCCGGGGCTGGCAGACAGAGCTCGGCGGCGGCGCGTGGGTCAGCGCGGCGACGAAGGTCGCGATTGCCGCCGACCACACCCTTCACGCTGCGTGGACGGCCTCGATCGTGCTCGTCGACCTGTTCTCCGACGGCGGATCCGCGTGCGTGCCATCCCGGTATCAGATGACGTACGAACAACCCTATGGCGTGTCCGTGTCGTGCGTGCCGACCAAGGCGGGCTTCGTCTTCTCTGGCTGGTACACCGCTTCAGCCGGGCGCGGGCGGCTCATCGTGCCAGAGACGCCGGTCACGACCCTGACGCAGATCCTGCTCTACGCCTACTGGACGGTACCGGCCCCGTGAACGGCAGCGTCGCGGGCCTTGCAGGCACCTGCGGGATGCGCCAAGGTCCGTCGCGATGATCCAGCTCTCCTTCGTGCTGCGAGACCGGTCGCCCGCGAGCGTCCCGCCCCCGTCCGAGCCGCTGCGCGTCGGTGACCACCCGGACGGGCTGCGCGTGACCGGCGTCTGGCCGCATCGGGACCTCGGCGCGGCGCGGGCCGAGGTCGCGGCGTGGCTTGTGCGGGCCGACGCGACCGAGGCCGTCGACCTCTTCACCGGACGCCCGATGACGATCGCCGAAATCGCGGCCCCTCCGACGCTGGCGAGCACCTTCCAGGCCCGCCACACGGTCCTCGAGGGACGCATCTGGGCGCGCCTCTTTGGGTGTTATGCGCTCGGCGAGTCGGACGTCGTGGCCTCGGT
>SYAK01000470.1 GCA_005788935.1 Pseudomonadota bacterium | reverse complement strand
GAGCTCGAAGCCGTCGTTGAAGCGGGTCGAGGCGTTGACGAGGACGCAGCTCGACGGGATCTCGCGCAGGAAGCGTTCGCCAAGGGCGGCGTCGCGCGTGACGATGGCCTCGGTGTGCGATGAGCCGTAGCGCGCGATGTGGGCGACGGCCTCCTCGTAGCTGTCGACGAGGCGGACCGCGAGGATGAGCTCGAGGTACTCGGCGTGCCAGTCGTCCTCGGTTGCGGGCACGATGTCTGGCGCCAGCGCGCGCACCCGGGCATCGCCGCGCAGCTCGACACGGGCCTCGCGCAGCTGCGGGAACAGGGTCGCGATGAGGCCGGGCGCCGCGTCGCGGTGGATGAGGAGGGTCTCCATCGCGTTGCAGACGCCTGGCCGCGAGACCTTGGCGTTGAGCGCGATCGCCGCGGCCTGCGCCAGATCGGCGTCCGCGTGGACATAGACGTGGCAGACACCCTTGTAGTGCTGGATGACCGGCACGGTCGCGTGCTCGGTGACGTAGCGGATGAGCCCCTCGCCACCGCGCGGGATGACGAGATCGACCTCGCCGCTCGCACGGATGAGGCCGAGCAGCACGTCACGATCGCTCGTCGCCACGGCCTGAATGCCGTCGGCGGGCAGCCCCGCCTCTTCAAGCGCGCGGCGCATCAGCGCGACGAGTGCCCCGTTCGAATGGAAGGCTTCCTTGCCACCCTTGAGAATCGGGGCGTTGCCCGACTTGATGCACAGGGCGCCCGCGTCGACCGTCACGTTCGGCCGCGACTCGTAGATGATGCAGATGACGCCGAGCGGGATGCGCATCCGCGCGATGTGGAGCCCGTTCGGGCGGACGCCCATCGGCTCCACCGTCCCGACGGGGTCGGGCAGCGCCACGATGGCCTCGACGCCGCGGGCCATGGCCTCGATGCGGCGCGCATCGAGCAGCAGCCGGTCGAGCATCGCCGCGCCCAACCCGGCGGCCTGCGCCTCGGCCAGATCCCGGGCGTTCGCCGCGAGGATCGCAGCCGTCTCGTCCCGCAGGAGGCGCGCGAGGGCTGTCAGCGCCCGATCCTTTGTGGCGCGGTCGGCGATGGCCAGGCGCGAGGCGGCCGCCCTGGCGTTGCGGGCGAGTGTCAGGGCGAGAGTCGTCGCGTCGGCGGCGTCGGTCATGGGCGGGTTCTCCCGGGCGTTCAGGCGGCGGGTGCGCGTCGGCGGGCCCGGAGGGCCGCGACGAGGAAGGCGAGCGAGACGAGGGGCGGGACGGCGGCGACCCCCCAGAGGATGACCCCGATCGTCTCGGAGGCCGGGGCGTGGCCGTCGACGAGGACCCAGGTGTCGGCGATGTCGAGATCGAGGCGCTTCGCGAAGCTCGCGACGAAGTTCTTCAGGTTCGGCGGGGCCTCGGGCCCCGACAGCAGACGGCCAGCTGCGCTGACGCGGACGAGCGTGTCGGCGGGGAAGGCGAGCCCGGTCGACACGACGCGCGCCATGTCGCCCTCGATGACCGGCATGCGCGCGGTCGGGATCTCGACCTTTTGCGATGTCAGGACGGTGATGTTGTAGAGGGGGCAAAAGAAGATGTATTCCACGTCTCCGTCTGCCAACGCGTCCTCGGGGTCGCCCGATGTCACCGCGACGAGGCGCGTCGGGATGAGCCCCTCGACCGCCACGTGGGTGTTCGGCGCGGCCCCGAGCGAGGTCTCGCCCGCCGTCGCGCGGGTGCGCACGTCACCGAGCGCCTGCGGCGTGGCGGGCTCGAGCCAGTAGGCGACGCTCTGCCAGGTCGACACCATCACGAAGACAGTCACGCCAAGCAGCACGAGCGTCGTCACGAGGCGGGCGTGCACCCCGCGCCCCTCCGCCTTCGGCGCGGGTGTTGTCGGCGCTGTCCCTGGGCCGCGCTGCTCCCATTGCCGGAAGAGGGCCTCGAGCTCGGCCTTCCGCGCGTCGTCGCCTGGGTTCTCCGTGGGGTCTGGCTTGGCCATCGGGGGCGTCTCTCCTGAAGTTGACGGGCTGCTCCGTCCCGCGGAAACATCCGTCTGCGGCCGGCTGTTTCCGGTCGCGACACCGCGCCCGTTCGCGAGGCGCGGGGGGCGCGGCTCGGGTCGGCGCGCCGCGGGGAGCGCGTAGCATACTGTGGCCAGCGAACGCCATAGCGAGGCGAACGAGCCGTCCGACCCTGGAGCGGCGATCGCGGTCGGGGTCGTGGCAGGTTCCCCGGACGGGCCGTCTGGCGGGAACACGGCCATGTCACCCCTCCTCGAGCGCTTCCTCGGTGGGGACGGGCTGCTCGCGCGGGCGATGCCGGGGTTCGAGTCGCGCGAGGGGCAGGAGCGGATGATGCGCGCCGTGGCGCAGGCGCTCGCGTCCCGGAGACCGCTGCTCGTCGAGGCTGGCACCGGCACCGGGAAATCGCTTGGGTATCTGTTGCCGGTCATTCTATCCGGGTGCCGCACGATCGTCGCGACGGGCACGAAGACGCTGCAGGATCAGCTCTGGCTGCAGCAGGTGCCGTTCCTGCGCGAGGCGCTCGGTCTGTCGTTCTCGGCCGCGGTGCTGAAGGGGCGGACGAACTACCTCTGTCAACTGCTGCTCGCGCAGGCGGTGGCGCTGCCCGACCTGCCGCTCGCGTCGCGTGAGGCGCTCGAGCGGATTGCCGCCTGGGCGGAGGTGACCGAGACGGGGGATCGCGGCGAGCTCGAGGGTGATTCGGCGACGCTCGAGGTCTGGCGTGGGGTCGCGAGTGATGAGGAGCAGTGTCTCGGTCGCACCTGCCCGCATCATGATACGTGTTTCCTCGTGCGGGCGCGGCGGCGCGCCGAGGGTGCCGACCTCATCATCGTCAACCACCACCTGCTGCTCGCGGACCTCGCGCTCGGCCTCACGCGCGACGTCGGCTTGCTGCCACCCGCCGACGCCCTCGTCATCGACGAGGCCCACCACCTCGAAGACGTCGCGGCTCAGGCCTTCGGCGACCAGCTCTCCCCCGTTCGCCTGCAGCGCTTCGCGGCCGACCTTCGTCGCGCCCTGTCCCGGGCCCACGCCCTCGACGTGCTCCGGGAGGGTGCGATCGCAGCCTTTCTTCGGGACGTCGAGGCGCTGTGGGGTCGGGTCGAGGCGATGCACCCAGCGTCTGGCGGCCGGACGCCATGGGCTGGGGCCCGCGACGCCGCGGCGGAGGACCTGCTCGCGCAGTGCGACAACCATCTCCTGGCCCTCGGCGGGCTGGCGCGCGAGCTCGGCGCCACGGACGCGGCGCTCGCGAGGCTCGCCGAGCGGTCTGACGCCCTGCGGGAGCTGGCCTGGCGCCTGCTCGGCGCGGCCGGGACGTCGGAGGATGGGGCGGCGGTCCGCTGGCTCGAGGATGGTCCGCGAACGCGCTTCCTGCGCTCGGCGCCGGTCTCGGTCGCGCCACCGCTTCAGCGCTCGCTCCTGACCCGCTTCGAGCGACTCGTGCTGACGAGCGCCACCCTCGCGGACGGCGGTGACTTCGGCCCGATCGCCTCCCGGCTCGGCCTCCTCGAGGGCCACCATGACGGCCTCGTCGTCCCGTCCCCCTTCGATTTCGCGGATCAGGGGCTGCTCTTCATCCCGGCCGACCTGCCCGACCCGCGTGATCCCGACCACCTCTCGGCCTGCGTCGCCATCCTGCGCGATCTCGTCGCCGTGACCCGCGGCAAGGCGCTCCTGCTCTTCACCTCGTGGCGCGCGATGCGCGAGGCGTGGTCTGCGCTCGCGCCGAGCTGGCCGTGGCCGACCTTCGTGCAGGGGGAGGGGGGCAAGGAGGCGCTGCTCGCGCGCTTCCGGGCGACCCCCGACGCTGTTTTGTTTGCAACACAAACATTCTGGGAAGGGGTCGACGTCCCGGGTCAGGCACTGAGCCTGCTTGTCATCGACAAGCTGCCCTTCGAGTCGCCAGGCGATCCGCTGGTCGACGCACGGCTGCAGGCCCTGCGGCGGGCTGGGCGGAACCCGTTTCGCGAGCTGCAGGTACCGCGCGCCGCGACCGCGCTGCGCCAGGGGCTTGGGCGACTCATCCGGCACCGCGATGACCGCGGGATCGCGGCCATCCTTGATCCGCGGCTGTGGCGGGCGAGCTACGGCGCCACGCTTCGGGCCGCCCTGCCGCCCTTCGAGGTGACCGCCGATCTCGAGCGGGTTCGGGCTTTCTGGTGCGATGTGGCGGGTGGTCCCGAAGCCGACGCGGCCGACGCGGCTCAGCGTGAATAGCCAAGCTCGCGCAGGACCTTGCGCACGTCGCGCCCGAGGCGCTTGTCGGCGTCGGGGTCGGCGGCACCCGCCTCGGGGAGGTCGAGGCTGACAGCTGGTGCGGCCCTTGGCTCGCCCGTCTGATGTGTCGCGCCGAGCGGGCGCGTCAGCACGTGGACGGCGGCCTCGTCTGGCGCCATCGCGGGCAGCTCGGCGCGGTCTCCCCGGGCCACGTCAAGCCACGTGAGGAGGCTCGGAGCGGGGGTCCTCGCGAAGAAGGCGATCCCGTAGGGGCCCAGTCGCAGGGCGCTCGCTGGCAGCGGCCGCCCGTCGAGCGTCAGCGACCACGCAAGCCATGCGCCAGGGGCTTCCCCCTCGGACCCCGGCAGCGTGAGCGTCGTCTCCGCATGCGCGCCAGCCGCCGCCTGCATCGTCAGCGCGAGGGTGCCGTCGCGGGTCACCTGACAGGCGACACCGGCCGCTTGCATCGACCCGCAGCCCAGTGCTGGCAGCGGGCCGAGGGCACCTGGCGGCAGGGCCGGGCCCCCTTGCCAGGACACTTTGAGTGCCAGCGTCGAGGGGGTCGCGCGACGAGCTGCGAGCACGACCCGGAGCGCCCAGGGGGGACGCGTCCCGGCCACGTCGGCGCGTGCGACCGAGGCGGGCCCTCCCGCCGTCCCGGCCACGTGGGACGCGAGCTCGAGCCGGAAGTCCCGCAGCCGCGCGATCATCGAGGCCGTCGTCGGGCGCTCGACGTAGGCGAGGTTGACGTGCTCGGACGGGTCGGTGGCGAGGTTGAAGAGCTCGTGCGGCGCGAGGTCGCGCGGACTGCCCTCGACCTTGCGCGGCATCGGGGCCACGTCGTCGCTCGGTGCGTGGACGATGAGCTTCCACGGGCCGTCCCGACAGGCGGTGGCGAGGCGACCATCTGCGATGAGCGGGCGTGGGGACAGCGGCGCCCCTTCGAGGGCTGGACGCAGGCTGCGGCCGGCGTGGCGCGGGGCGGGCGGCAGCTCGAGGAGGTCGAGGATGGTCGGCGCGAGATCGAGGTGGGACACCGGCACGTCCACGGCCTGGCCAGGCCGGATGCGGCCAGGCAGCCGCAGCGCGAGCGGGACGCGCAGCTCGCCGCCATAGACCGTCAGGCTGTGGTTGAAGGCGCATGGCTGACCGACGAGGGCGGAGAAGCAGGCGTGCCGCGGATCCATCAGCTCGCCGTGGTCGGCCGTCACGATGACGAGGGTCCGCTCGCGCAGCCCGAGCGCGTCGAGGGTCGCGAAGACCGGGCCGAGGTTGTGGTCGACCCACATCAGCTCGCCGACATAGCTGCGCGGCAGGACGCCGCCGAGGCGTTCGGGGCCAGGCAGCGCGTCCGCCTTCTCCTGGAAGGCTTCGGGCGGTCGGTAGGGCGTGTGGGGGGCCGTGTAGTTGAGCATCAGCGCCCAGCGGCGGTCCCGGTTCTCGGTCATGAACGCGATGGCGTGCGCGCTCGCCTTGACCGCGTCGGCGGGGATCGCCTTGAAGTCCGAGACCCGCGGGAAGCCATGGTCCACGCCGATCTCCTCGCCGCCGAAGACGAAGAGGTTGTGGCCGAAGTGCGCGACGCGCCAGCCATATCGCTCGAGCAGCCGCGTCACGAGGGGGGGGCTGGACGCATAGAAGGTCTCGAGGCGGCCGGTCGTGAAGCTCCAGCTGTGGCTGTGGACCCCGCCGAGCGACGGCGGCGCCGATGCGAGCATCGCGACCGTCGAGGTGCGGGTCGCGTTGCCGAGCGACCAGGCCTCCGAAAAGGCGGTCCCCTCGGCGAACACACGGTCAAGGTGCGGCGTCGCGTCGCGGGCCTCGAAGGTCCGCCCCGGGCCGAGCGCGTCTCGTCGCACCGCGTCGATGACGACCCACAGCACGTTGACGTCAGCGCCGACCGCGGGCGGATGCTCGGCGTCTTCAGCACTTGTCCGCGCAACGGGCGGGGCGTCGGTCGGGATGCCGGTGAGTCCGGGCTCGGCGAGGCCGATGACGATCGACGACTCGAGCCCGCGCTTGCGCTTTCGTTGGCGGTCGCGATCGTTCTCTCCATCGTCTTCGTCTTCGTCGTCGACCACCTCGAGCGTCAGGCGGGCGGGTGCGTCGGGCTCGAGCGGGAGGTCGAGGACGAGCGGCACGAAGCCCGGGTCGTCGCGGCGCTTGCGAGGCGTCGCCTCCTCGTCCCGAGGCTCGCCGTGGTCCGCGCCCCGCCTGCGCCGCCTCGGGGGCTCGCGGTCTTCGTCGGCATCGGGCTCTGCGGCCCGGGCAAGCGCGCGCAGGGCGCCAGCCTCGAGCGGCACCACCTGTGTCACCGTCCCGTGGGCGTCGGCGACCGTCACCTTGAGGCGCAGCTTCGACCCCGGGCGGGCCCCGCAGGACAGGATGCGCCAGCCGAGCTCGAGGCGTGGGGCCTGCTCGGGGAGGACGTCGAAGGAGACCGCGTGCCCGGCCTCGACGACGAACACGTCGCGCAGCCCGATGACCCCCTTCCCCTCGGTCCACGTGAAGCGCAGGTTGCGCGTCGCGAGCTCGGGCGGCAGGTCCGAGAACGGGTTCGCGTAGGTCGCGTGACTCGTGCCAGGGGCGCACCCCGCGAGCTTCCTGCGCGCTGGCAGCGGCGGATCGATGGTCGCTTCCGCGAGCGCCGGGATCAGCGGGACGGTCGTGCGTCGCAGGGGGTCGGCCCGCCCCGCGTCACCGCCGAGGGTCGCGAGGACGGCGCCGAGGGCGAGCACGAGCGCCGCATGGCGCAGGGCTCCGGCGTTTCTTGACGGAATGTCAGCCCATCGGTTCCCCCGATGCCTTGACGATTCGTCAGGGGATGGGTCGCGACCCCGACTGCGGCTGTGCAGGGTCATGGCGACCCCTCGGCGCGGGGCAGGATGAAGCCGTGGCGCTCCTCGACCTGCGGGTCCTGGCGCATCCACGCATAGAGGCGCGCGGCGAGGGCGTCACGCACGGCGGGCTCGGTTTCGGCCAGATCGCGCGTGTCGCCGGGATCTTCGAGCGGGGCGTAGAGCTCGAGCAGCACCCCGTCCCGCGTCGGGATGAAGACGAGCTTGCGCGCGTTCGTCAGGATCGCCCGGTGCTTGGCCGCGATGGCGGCCCGCTCGAGCTCGGGGCGCAGGTGGATCTGCCCGCTCGCGGGGTGCTCGGTCAGCGCGTCGAGCCCGTCCGCGAAGCGCATCATCCGTCCATCGAGGCGCCGCGTCTCGGGCGGGTGAAACCACAGGTCCGTCTCCGTGAAGACCGCGCGCCGCGCCAGGACGTCGGGCCCGGAGGCGGCGAGATCGAGCCCCGCGAGCGTG
This sequence comes from Pseudomonadota bacterium, assembly GCA_005788935.1. The sequence goes on along the minus strand of SYAK01000470.1, from coordinate 4,560 downwards.
TCTTCCGGAGCGGTCGGCGCGAGCCCGAGCCGTCCAAGGACCGTCGGCGCCAGATCCGTCAGCGAGACAGGGGCGGCCTCGACGCGCGGCGCGAGGCCGGGCGCGGCGACGATGAGCGGCACCTCGAGGGTCCCGCGCCCGTAGAGGTGATCGCCATGCCCAGTCCCGAGCCCGTGCTCGTAGAGGCATTCGCCATGGTCCGCGGTCACGACGCGCACCGTGTGTGGGGTCAGTCCAGCCGCGTCGAGCGCCCCGAGCATCGCGCCCGCCGCCGCGTCGGAGGCCGCGATCGCGCCCGCGTGAAGGCCGCGCAGGTGGGCCGCCTCGGCCGCGCGCTCGGGGCCTGCGAGGTCATCGCCGAAGCTCGCCTTGTGAAAGCGCGATGGTCCGCGGAAGTCCCCGTCAATAAATCGATTCCAGAATGGGGCGGGGGAGGCGAACGGGAAATGCCCTGAGGACAGGAAGACCACGACGAACCACGGGGTCGTCGGGTCGTCGGCCTGTGCCTCCGCGATCCACGCCTCGGCGCGTTTCGTGATCCACCGCGGGTCCGCGAGGCGCTCGAAGGCGAGCAGCTCGGGGTGTGTCGCGCCCGCGAAGACCTCGACGAGCCAGGGCATCAGGTGCAGGTGCGGCTTGAGGCCGCCGAGGGCCACGTTCGAGGCGAGCGTGAACGCGGGGGCCTCGACGTGGTCGAAGCCGAAGTCGGCCCGCGTGAAGACGTCGCCCGCGAAGTCGGAGAAGGCGGCCGTTCGGTATCCTGATGCGCGCAACACTTCGGGTAGTGTGTGCGCGACCGCCACCTTCCCGGATGCGTCCGGGATCGGGAACATGTGCCGGATGCCGTGGTGGTGCGGGTACTGGCCCGTCAGCATCGAGGCCCAGGACGGGTAGGTGCGCGGGATCGCGGGGACGGCGCGTTGAAACAGCATGGCCGTCGCCGCGAGCGCGTCGAGGTGCGGCGTCACGGCCGGGCTCGCCCCGAGGTTGTCGGCGCGCAGCGAGTCGATCGCGAGGACGAGGACGTGCGGACGCGCAGGCGCCCCTCGCGTCGGCTCGGGGATGAGCAGGAAGGCCGCCACGAGAGCGGTCACCGAGCAGCCGAGCGCCACGCGCGCCGCCTTGGGCGACGCGACGAGGTGGCGTGTCATCCCCGGCACGGCGCGCCATAGCCACCACGCGCCTGCGAGTCCGGGCAGCGCGAGCAGCAGCGCCAGGATGAGGGGCTCGGGGGGGCCGTCGACCGCGAGCGTCAGCGACAGGTCGATCCAGCTGCTCTGCGTCGCGCCAGGCGCGTAGACCGCGGGGTGACGCGCCATCGACACGAGCAGCATCCCCTGATGAAACCAGAGGACGAGGGCGAAGATCAGACCGACCCGCCGCGCCCGCGTCAGGCCCGACAGGTCGATCGGACGGCCCCGCAACCTGAGCAGCGGCGGCACGCAAAAGGCCGCGATGACCCCGGAGAGCGCGCCGATCCCGAGCGACATCCCGAGGAGCCCGAGCTGCTGGCGCAGGATTGCGTCGCTGTGGCGCTCCGTCAGGGCGTCGGTCAGCGCGTCGTTCCGGACGCCCATGTACTCGGCGTCCGCGTGCAGGAGCAGGGAGAGACCGAAGAGCAGCGCGTGCACGCCCGCCCCGACCAGCAGGCCGGTTGTGATGGGCGGGCGCGGTGCGGCGAGCGCGCCGGGGTTTGACCCCGGGATGGGTTGTGCGTCATCCATGGCGCATGGCGCTGCGGTCGGTCGAGGTCGTCGTGTCCCGAGGCGGCGCGCGGATGCTCGAGACCCGCGCCGGGACAGCCACCTCGGAGGCCTGTCAGCGCGGGACCTCCAGGTGCGAGGCGTCGTGACTGACGGGCCCTGTTGCGGGTGGGGAGGTCGGGGCCGCGGAGCCTGGCGCAAAGCGTGCGTCGAGCTCGAAGCGCGCCGGGTGGCGGCCGCTGATGTCCGCGTAGAAGGCCATCATGGCCCGCATGTCCGACTCGAAGTCCGTCGGGATGATAACGCGACCGACGCCGGCCTCGCGGCGGGCGTAGTCGAGATAGCCGAGCAGAATCGGGACGCCAGCCTGGCGCGCCACGTGCCAGAAGCCTGTCTTCCATTCGCGACGCCGTGACCGGCTGCCCTCGGGGGTGACCATGACCGCGATGTCGCCCGGCGTCTCGGTGAAGATGCGCACCATGGCCTCGACCATGCTCGGTCGCACGCGTCCGCCGTGGCCGTCATCGCGCGGCGAGCGGTCGATGCTGATGCCGCCGAGCGGGCCGAGGGCCAGCTTCCACGGAAATCGCATCCACTCCTGCTTGATCGTGAAGCGCACCGGGAGGTCGAGCATCTCGAAGGCCGCGAGGGCGTACAGGATGTCCCAGTTGCTGGTGTGCGGGGCCGCCGTGACGACGCAGCGGCGGTGGCCCGCGACGAGCTCGGCGCCCTTCAGGGTCCAGCCTTCGCGCGCGAACAGGGCCTCGCAGGTCAGTCTCTTCACGTCCACGTCGCTTCCTCCGGTCGTGTCCCGCGCTTGCCGTTCCGCGCCCTCATCCGAGGCGCGGCGCGACCATCCGTGCGAGGTAGCCGAGCGCGCTGAGCTCGCCCTCGGTGAAGCCCGACGACCGCGGCGGGTCGATGACGAGCAGTGCGAGTCGGCCTGTCGACCGGGTCGGGGTCGCGGCGTCCTCGAGGGTGGTCCACATCGCCGCCCGCACCTCGAGGGCGTGTCGGACGCCGGCCTGATCGCGCCACCAGGTCACGAGGGGTTCGCCCGCGAGACGGAGCCGGCTCGACTGGCTCAGGTCAAGGGCGGCTGGCCACTGGTCAAGCCCTGCGCGGGCTCCCCGCAGGGCGCGATCTCCCTCGCCCCGGGCCTGCCAGATCGTGACGACCTGCGGACCGACCTCAAGCCCGAGCACGAGGCGGGCCGGGACCTGGTGGGCCACCGTATCGATCGCCCACTGCAGGACGGCTCCGGCCGCGACCGGAGGCCGCTGTCCGCCCTGGCGCGAGGCGGGGAGCGCGAAGCCGAAGTCGGCCATCGGCGTGAAGGTTGAAGGGCTCGCCGCGGCGCCGTCCGGGACCGTCGGCCGCTCGCGCAAGCCCGGCGGGCCTGCACGCGGGGCTGGCAGGCTCTCCTCGGTGGTATCGGGTCGTCGCCGCGCGCGCGCCACCGGTCGGACGGTGGCGGCTGTCGCGGGTTCGCGGCCACTCCAGTTCGAGAGACCCTGGAAGGTCTCCGAGGTGAGCGCTGGCATGGTCTCGTCGAACCCCGACGGCGTCAGCGGCTGCTGCGGGGTCCGCCGTGTCAGCTCCGGGCTGCGGCCATGGATACGGATGATGAGGGCGTCGGTCGCCTCGGAGGAGCCTGTTGGCGGCTCGGGGATGCGGACGGTCGCGGCCCCCGCGGCGCGAGCGGGTCGCGCGATCGCGCGGTCGGCCGCGTCAGGCGGCGCGATGGTCGGCAGGGCCTCTGTCGTGCGCGCGGCGACGTGCGGGTCGCTCTGGATGCGCAGTCGCTGGTGGAGGGTGTGGATCTCGACGTCGGTCACGTCCCCCGCGCTGCGATTGCGGATGCGGGCCGCGTCGGCGTCGTCGCGCCGGTCTCTCAGGGCCTGCCAGGCGTCATGCCAGGAGGCCGCCACGAGACGGCTGTGGGTGACCGCGCCGTCACTGGCTTCGCAGGTGATGAGATAGGCCGGCATCCGGGGTTCACTAACACGTCGCGCGTCGAATGTCAGTTCGGGAAACCGATCGCGCGGCGGTCTGCGGCCAGACGCGGGCCGCAGGGGCGCTGGGACCGGGTCGGCCGCGGCTCGGCTGCGCGGCTCGCTTGAAGGTCTGCGTGCGCGTCTGCTATGCACGCCCCGATGGTTGGTGTCGACAGCCCCGAGGCCCTCGTCGAGCGGGCGATCGCGGTCGCCTCGGGGCGCGAAGGCGCGCTGTCGGGTGAGACGGTCGACGCCCTGCGCCGTGAGGTCGGTCGGTTCGTGGCACCGTCCGAGGGTCGGCTCCTCGCAGCCCTTGACGCCCTGCTTGCCGATGATCATGCCGCGGAGGCGCTCGCGGTCCTCCTCGGCTGGGGGGCGCTCGGTCTCTGGCTGCCCGAGGTCGCAGCGATGGACGGGCTCCACCGGTCAGCCCCCCTCGACCAGCCCCACAAGGACCTCTGGGCCCATACACTTCAGGTGCTCGGCCAGTGCCCGCGCGACCCCGACCTCCGCTGGGTCGCGCTCTGCCATGACATCGGCACGCCCGCAACGCGCACCTTCGGCTCCGACGGCGTCACCTTCTGGCGCCACGAGGCGGTGGGGGCCTGGCTCTTCCTGGGCCTCGGCGCCCGCCTCGGCATGGCCGGGACGCGTGTCGCACGTATCGCCTTCGTCATCGCGAACCACGCCCGCACGAACCAGTACGACGACAGCTGGTCCGACCGCGCGCTGCGTCGCCTCCGGCGCGAATGCGGGCCATGGCTCGACGACATGATCGCCTTCTCCCGCGCCGACTGGAGCACCCGCCGGGTCGCGCGGGTCCGCGTCATTCAGGCTGGCCTCGACCGACTCGTGGCGCG
>SYAK01000469.1 GCA_005788935.1 Pseudomonadota bacterium | reverse complement strand
TGCCCTTGAACGCATTGACCTCGTGGCGCTCCTGCGCGACATCCTGCGGGACGCTCGATGGTCCTTCGCGGTCCGCCAGGGGTCGTTCGGACTGCACGTCGAGGGGCGCGACGCGCTCGCGGTCACGTCCGACCTGCCGGAGCTCACCGTCGCTGGCGACCGTCGCGCCATCCGCATCCTGTTCGAAAACCTCATCGACAACGCCATCAAGAGCGCGACTGACCGACTCTCGGTGGAAATCGACGCAACACGGGACGGGCCATCGCTCGAGGTCCGGGTGCGCGACGCCGGCGTCGGCTTTGCGCCTGACGCGAGCGAGACCCTCTTCTCGGGCCGGCGCCCAGGCGACACCCGCCGCCGCGGGACAGGACTCGGCCTGCCGCTCTCGCGTGCCATCGCTCGCGGCCACGGCGGCGAGCTGCGCCTCGCGTCACGCGGTCACGGCCTCGGCGCAGAGGCCGTCGTCCGCCTCGTCGCCGCCCCGCCCATTCTCTCCCTCGCCACCCCGGAGACCCGCTGACATGGCGCGCCGCCTGCTCGTCGAGGACGACGTCTCGCTGACCCTCTCGCTCCGCCTCGCCCTCGCACGCGCCGGACACGAGCCGATCATCGCCCACACCCTCGCCCACGCCCGACGCCTCATGGGCGAGCTGCCGCCCGACCTCGTCCTGCTCGATCTCGGCCTCCCGGACGGCGACGGGCTCGATGCGCTCGACGCGTGGCGCGCGGAGCACGTCTACCTGCCGATCATCGCGCTGACCGCCCGGGTGACGCCCGAGGATCGCGTCGCCGGCCTCCACAGCGGAGCCGATGACTATGTGACAAAACCTTTCGATCTGCCGGAACTGCTCGCGCGGATCGAGGCCCAGCTGCGTCGACGGGCCTGGCCGACCCGGGGCGACGTCAGCCCAGTCCCCGACGGCGCCCCAGAGACGCTCGAGCTCGGTCGCCTCAAGCTGTCGCTGCGGACGCGCGAGGCCTCATCGGGCGGGACCCCCGTGACGATCTCCGACATGGAGTTCCGACTGCTGCGCCACCTCGTCACGCACCGCGACGCCGTCGTGACCCGCGAGACGCTGCTCACCGAGGTGTGGGGCCTGCCCGCGACGAGCCGGACGCGGTCGATCGACACGTTCATCTATCGGCTTCGCCGCCTCATCGAGGACGACCCGGCCCAGCCGCGCCGGCTCGTGAGCGCCCGCGGCGCCGGCTACCGGCTGCTCTCGAACCCCGCCTGAAGGCGTTGCCGCTCAGCCTGCTGCCTGAGCCTTCCGCTCGCGGCCGCGCCGGTTCAGCTCGGCCCCGCCGAAGAACAGCAACCGCAGGTAATCCGCCACGATGAAGGCGAGTGACAGGGCCGCCCAGCCGTCTGCGTGCCAGAGCGTGGGGGCCGCGACCGCCGGGATGAAGGGCAGCAGCGTCAGCCATGCGCCAGGCGGCAGGACGGGGCCCGGGGCGCCGCAGTGGCGCAGCACGATGAGACGGCACGTCATGGCCCCGCCGATGAGACCCGCTGTGAAGCCCGGAAAGAACGGCGAGGCTCCCAGCAGGGTCCAGACGGGCTGCGCGCCAATCAGCAGGACCAGGGGGATCAGCTCCCAGCCGCTCGCACCAGCGCGAGTCGCTCGGAGGACCGGTGGAAAGCTCGCGACCAGATATCCGACCAGGACCGCGCCGATGATGACCGTCCCCGGCGTCACCTCCGACAGTGAAAACCGCATCCAGACGGGCTCGCCCGCAATCGCGATGATCGTCTGCACGACCATGAGCAGCGTGACACCCTCGGTCGAGCTGACCCTCGGGATGACGAGGAGGCCTGTGCGGAACTGCTCCCAAAAGATTAGCGCGAATCCGATACCTGCCAACGCGCACAGGGATGCAAACAGCACGCCCTCCATTTGCAACACGATGCAGGCGATGATGAGGACACAGGTGGAGGCGATGCCATCGAGCCCGTGGTCGAGGAACTCGCCGAGGTGGCTCGTCTGACCAGTGCGGCGCGCGTGGGCCCCATCGACGTTGTCGAGCGTCAGGTAGGTGAAGAGCAGGACGGCGCTGACGAAATAGAGCCACGGGATCGCGAACTTCCAGGCCGCGAACGTGGCCGCGGCGGCGCTCAGCGAACAGACCAGCCCGGTCAGGGTCAGCGAGTTCGGCGTGATGCGGGCCGGGATGCGCGGGACAAGCCAGTTCCAGACGAGCTTCTTGTAGAAGTCGAGCAGGAGCTCCTGGTCGTCAACACGATAGGAGGATGGGGTGCTCACGGTGGCGACCTCCGCGGTGTTCCACGGCACGGTGACGGTGATGTGACGCCCGCGTGGGCGTCAGCGAGGGCGAGGGAAGCTAGCAGCCTGCTGGAAAAGGTCAAATGCGATGTTCCACGCGCGGATGCGTTCAAGTCGGGGTCAGCGCGGCCGCAGGAGCGCCGTGACCTCGGAGCGGTTGTGGAAGAGCTGGCGCAGCGCCACGATCTCGAAGGCCCCCGCGAGGATGGTCCGCGCTTCGGCGAGGCGGGCCCGGAACCCGTCCTTTGGCAGCTTGAGGGTCGTCAACACCCACGCTCCTGCGGCGAGCACCTCGCGGGCCCCGACGAGCAGCTGCGCAGCCTCCCGGGCATCCATGCGCATGTCGTTGACGAGCGCATCGAACCGATGACCCGCCGCGCCCGCCCGCGCCACGAAGACCTCGGCGCGCTCACGATGGTGGCGCACCCCACGCAGCGCGAGGACGTCGGGGTCGAGGCGCGCCGGATCGACCGCGTCAACCTGCAGGCCCGCCTCCGCGAGCGCCCGGGTCCAGCCGCCCGGGGACGCACCAAGGTCCACCGCGCGCGCCCCCTCGATGAGTCGGACGTCGAACGACTCCACCGCCTCCCGAAGCTTGTACTCGGCCCGGCTCGCGGCTTCGCCCCGGTGCGCGAAGTGACGCTCGCCACCCGCCCATGCGCTCAGGTGAAGCCCGACGGAAGCCAGTCCGAGCCAGGCCTCGCCAGCGCCGAGCACGACGCTCAGCACCCGTTCGGGGTGGCGTGGCTCAAGCCGCACCTCGGGCGGCAGCGCCCCAGCGAGGTGACGCCATAGCACGGCACGCCGAGATGCGGCCCCGCCTGCGCCACCGAGTTGGGCCACGTCGCGGATCTGGACCCCCGTCGGCACGTCTGGCGCGACCTCACCGGCGAGCAGCGCAAGCGCTGCATTCGTGACCTCCGCGACCCAATCAGGTCGCTCCGAGACCTCGACGATCGCATCGACCGGGACCTGATGGCGCACGAAGACCGACCGCCCATGCCGCATACGCGCCGCCGCCTCACGCGCCCCGAGGCCTGTCTCGACCCCGAGGACGCCACGTCCGAGCGGTCTCACCCGCGCGGCGGCGCCCAAGACTGCTCGGACCTCATCCACCGCGAAGACCTGGCTCTCCTCCGCCGCGCTGACGATCAACTCCACGTTACGCCCTCCCGAACGTCCGCACCCACGTGCGGAGCCTGCGTCCGTTCGGCCCCTGAAGCAACCGTGACCGCGTTCTCGCAGGGCGTTGTCGCCGCGTCGGGATTTGGTCAATCGAAATTGTAGTGGAAGATCGGGTCGATGCCTTCGAGTGAGTCCTGGCGCATGATGTCGTGGATGATGCCGTCCCGGACGTCGTAGACCCATCCATGCAGGATCGGCGCCTTGCGGTCCCGCCACGCCTGCTGGATAATCTGTGTCTTCGCGAGGTTGCGAACCTGTTCGCAGACCGTGAGCTCGACCAGTCGGCGCGTGCGATCCTCACCCTCGGGCAGTGCGTCAAGCTCGGCCCGGTGGTCCTTGTAGACCTCCATGATGTTGCGCAGCCACTTGTCGAGCAGCCCGTAGCTGCGCCCCGACTGCGCCGCCTGCACGCCGCCACAGCCGTAGTGGCCACACACGATGACATGGTCGACCTTCAGCACCTCGACGGCGTACTGCAGGACGCACAGCATGTTCAGGTCCGAGTGGACCACCATGTTCGCGATGTTGCGGTGGACGAAGATTTCGCCGGGGTTGGTCCCGGTGATCTCGTTCGCGGGCACGCGGCTGTCCGAGCATCCGATCCACAGAACAGGCGGCTTTTGCCCCTGCGCGAGGCGATTGAAAAAGTCGGGGTCGCGCGCAAGTGACGACTCGACCCAGGCCCGGTTGTTCTCCAGCAGCTTTTGGTAGTATTTCTCAGGCATATTTACCTCCATGGGTGGCCCCGGCTCGGGCGAAGACTCAGACGTTCGGGCGAGGCATCGCGTACGACGGAAGGTCCTCAAGGATCGCGACCTGGATGTTGCGAGCTGGGGCGCGATGGTTTCGGAAGTCCTCGAGGAGTTCGAGAACGTCATGATCGACGCGGGTCGTATTGCGCGTATGAACCACGACAGAGCATCCGTCGGGCAACTCCTCGAGCGTCCTCAGGAGGCTTCCCTTGTGAAGGAACGTGTTGCTTTCGGTCAGCGCGATCTCGACCTTGAGCGTCCCGTCGGGCTGCCTCGTGCGCAGCTCGCGGTGCCTGTCGCGGTAGGCCCGCAGCAAGATGAAGTAGGCTGCCATGGCCATGCCAAGGCCGATTCCGCGCAGCAGGTCGGTCAGAAGGATGCCAGCGACCGTGACGATAAACGGGATGAACTGGTCGTATCCGAGTCGGAACACCGAGCGGTAGAGCGACGGCTTCGACAGCTTGTACCCGGTCATGAGCAGGATCGCCGCGAGTGTCGACAACGGTATCAGGTTCAGCGCCTCCGGGACCGCGAGGACCGCCCCCCCGAGAATGACGCCAGGCGTGATGGTGGCGACGCGCGAGATGCCGCCCGCGTTGACATTCGCCGTGCTGCGCACGATGACCTGCGTCACAGGCAGCCCCCCGAGGAGCCCGGACACGATGTTGCCAGCCCCTTGCGCTTTCAGCTCCCTGTCGGTCGGCGTGACGCGCCTGAGCGGGTCGAGCTTGTCAGTCGCCTCGACCGACAGGAGGGTCTCGAGGCTCGCAACGACCGCGAGTGTCAGCGCGACCCCCCACACGTCCGGGTTCGACAGCGCCGAGAAATCCGGCTGCTGCACGAGACCGAGCACGTCGCCGAGGCTCCGCGCAACCGGCAGCTGGACGAGATGCGCGTCCGCCATCGCGAGATCGGGAGCGAGGGCCGCGAAGAGGGCGTTCACACCGACCCCTAGCAGCACGACCACGAGGGCCCCCGGGATATACTTGAGCGCTTTGACCGCCTTCGCCATACGGCTGTCGAAGGCGACAAGGGTCAGGATCGACAGGGCCGCGATGATGACGGCCCCGAGGCTCGAGTGCCCGAGGGCGTGGCTGAGCTCGCTGAAGGTGTTCCTCCCGTCCCGCTGGGCAAACGCCTCGTCACCCATGTAGTCCGAGTCGATGCCGAGCGCGTGCGGGATCTGCTTCAGGATCAGGGTGAGGCCAATGGCGGCGAGCATCCCCTTGATGACCGAAGACGGGAAGTAGTGAGCGATGACGCCCGCGCGCGCGAACCCCGCGATCAGTTGCAAGACGCCAGACAGCACCACGGCCACGAGAAAGCTCTCGTAGCTGCCGATGGTCTGAATCGCGGTCAGGACGATGGTCACGAGGCCTGCCGCAGGCCCCGAGACGCCGACCGCCGAACCGCTGAGCGCTCCCACGACGACCCCGCCGACGACCCCAGCCACGAGGCCCGTGAACAGGAGATCCGCGCGACCCGTGGACGCGAGTGCGACGCCCAGGCAAAGCGGGAGCGCGACAAGAAAGACGACGAGGCCAGCGGGCAGGTCCTGCGCATAGCTTCGCGCGGGACCCGTAACGGTCTTGGTCATGGTTAGGCCGTTGGGGTCAAAGGGCCAGCCCGGGGGGGACGGGGTGGCGCGATTGGCGACGACGGTCGTGTCTCCACGACGCGCGATGCGGATGTTAAGAGAGGCGGGCCTGAGCGGCGGCAGCGACTGTTGGTAGCGCGTTGCGTGGCGGGAACTCCGGCACCACGACTCCTCACTGGGGATGAGTTACGTACCGTGAAGCAGACGGTCAAGGCATGCAAAAAGATAATCGCGACCCTTCGGACCGAGGGGCGACTCACGTTCGCAACCACCTAGGGGCGCGGTCGTCGCGCGAGCATCGCGTCGAACTGCTCCGCCGTGAAGGGCTTCGCGAGGAAGTCGTCCATCCCGGCTTCGATGCAGCGGGCCCGGTCGCCCTCCATGGCCCCCGCGGTGACCGCCACGATCCACCCGCGCGACCCCCGCTCGGCCTCGCAGGCCCGCATCCGCCGCACGACCTCGAGACCGTCGAGCCTCGGCATCCGCACATCGAGCAGGACGAGCGGAAAGGTCGTCCCAGCCTGCAGCCGCAACGCGTCCTCGCCATTGTCGCACAGGACGGCCTCATAGCCTGCCGCAGCGAGCCGACGCTCGACGATGAAACGGCTCACCTCGTGGTCCTCCACGACGAGCGCGAGCGGACGCCCCTCGGCGCGTGCCGCGATCAACCGCGCCGTGCGCCCCGTCTTCGGCGCCTCCGGCTCGAGTGAGCGCCCCGTGACCTCGCGCATGCGGCTCAGCAGCGGACCCCGACGCAGCGGCAGGCCGCGCCCCACCCCACCGCCGACTTCGATGACTGGCGTCGGGCCAGCCGCGTCCGCGATGGCCGACCGGTGTGTCGCGTCGAGCGCGGCGTCGACGATGCACACAGACCAGGACCCGCTCCGAAGCTCCTCCAGCGCCGCGTCAGAACCCTCGACGGCCAGCGCCGCCAGCCCCCAGTGCCGCATCCAGGCGAGCACATTGGCGCGGACAATCGGCCGCAGCGAGCACACGAGCACAGGCAGGCCCTCGCCGCCCTCCTGGATCGGGCGCTGCGCCTCGTGGCGCTCGGCAGGCAGGGGCAGCGTGAACCAGAACCGGGCGCCGCCTTCGGGAGGCGCCTCGAAGCCGGCCTGCCCCCCGCACATCTCGACGATGCGGCGGGCGATGCTGAGCCCGAGCCCGGTCCCTCCGAAGCGCCTCCCCGCACTGCCGTCGAGCTGGCTGAAGGGCTCGAAGAGCCGACCCCGGAGCGCCTCGGGGATGCCTGGCCCGGTGTCGGTGACCTCCCACCTGAGCTGGTCGCCGTCTGCGCGCAGGCAGACCTCGACATGCCCGGCCTCGGTGAACTTCACCCCGTTGCCCGCGAGGTTCAGGATCACCTGCCGGATGCGCCCGGCGTCCCCGCGAACGTGCCGCGGGACACCGGGCTCGACCCGCGACAACAGCAGCACATGCTTGGAGTCGGCCCGCGGCATCAGGACATCGAGGGCCGCCTCCGTCAGATCGACCGGGTCCAGCGGCGCTTGCGCGACCTCGATCCCGCCAGCCTCGAGTTTCGCGAGGTCGAGGATGTCATGGATGACGGCCAGCAGTGCCTCCGCCGAGGTCCGGATGGTCTCGAGATAGGCGCGCTGCTCGCCGTCGAGCCCGGTCTCGCCGAGAAGTTCGGCCATGCCGATGACGCCGTTCATCGGGGTCCGAATTTCGTGTGACACCGACGCGAGGAATTCGGACTTCAGGCGCGACGCTGCGACGGCCTCGTCGCGGGCGGCCTCGACATCGTGGGCGGCCTGCTCGAGGGCCGCTCCCATCGCGACGAGACCGTCGAAGGTTTGCCGGAACTCGATGACCGGCTGCGGCTCAGGGGTCTGACGAAACTGCCCCTGCCCTATCGCCGCCGCCATCCGGCCGATCCGAGCGAGCGGCGCCGCGACAAGCCTGGCCATCGCACGCGACTGCCACAACAGCAAGACGAGAAATGCGACATAAAACACACCCACGCCGGCGATCATCCAGTAGCCCGTCTCCCGCAGGCTGTCGTCGAGGTCGTTGATCGGCCGGAAGATCTCGTCCTCGGGCACGATCACGGCGAGATGCCAGCCCGTCGAGGGCACCGCGTGCGTCGCGACGAGGCGCGGACGCCCCTCGAGGGCGAGGGACCCGACCTCGCCCGACCGGCCGATGGCGCCCGCGAGGGACGCTAGGTCCGGGCGCCTGAAGACGTTAAAGCTCTCGGGCTTGAAGGTGTCCTGCCGAATGACCTCGGCGTAATGATGGTCTTTCAGGTCGACGAGCCCGAAGTCCTGCTCCGCGCCCTCAGCCATCGCGATGATCGTGCCGTCCCGAGCCACCAGCACCCCGTAACCGCGCCACGGAATCGCGAGGTCCAGGATCTGGCGCGCAAATCGCTCGAGGGTGACGTCAAGGCCGACGACAGCTTCGAGACGGGCACCCGCGTGGACTGGCGCGATGGCCGACGCGATCCAGCCGCGGCCGGCCGGGTCGACATAGGCGTCCGTCCAGACCTGCGCGCGCGCCGGGTTATGCGTCGTGTCGGCGAGATAGAAAAAGTTGAAGGTCCGGACATCGAGATCGGGTGGAAACGCACGCTCGATGCGGATGCTTGGGCAAATGCGCGTCTGCGAGTCATGCGTATTCACGTACGCCTGCGCGACGATCGGTGTCGCCCGAAGCAGGTCTCCGACCAGCGGATCGAGCGTGGCGAGCGCCATAGCCCGCGCCAGAGCGCTCTCACCGGGACTGTGCAGGCTGCTCACATAGGCCGCACATCGACCGGCGGCGGCATCCTGCGGACGCCACTCGGTGTAATACATGCCCTCGGGCGAACGCCTGATCCGCGCCCGCTCGGCTGCGTCGGCCTGCACCCCGGAACCGAGCGCCCGCCGTGTCTGGTCTGCGAAGAGCCGCGTCATCGCCCCGATCCCGGCAAGCTCCCGGTCGATGACCGCAGCCTCACGCGCAGCGATACGCGCGAGCTCCTCCATCGCGATCCCCCGCGTCGTGTCGAGGTTCACGCGTGTCCCGTAGGCGGTCGCGATGAGGTAGACGAGGATAATCACCGCCTCGACGAGGACGAGCGGCGCAAGCGCAGCCCGCGACCACGCGCGCCATACCCACCCCGCTAGCGACACCTCGGCTTGCCGCCGCCCCCCGGACCTCACGGTCGCTCCTCCCCGGGACCGACGGGGGCGTCGTCTCCGAGCAACAACCCCGCGAACCCGCCCGAATCCGACGCCCTCAGGTACCCGAACACCTCGAGGACGCCCAACCCGCGCCGCAACGCCAACACCGCGGACAGCCGGCGCGCGCGCCCCCCGAAGAGCGCCTTGAGGAGCTCCGGGGATGCCGCAAGGCCACCGACGAGCCCCGGCCCAGCCAGCCCTGAAACCCTCCGCCAATCCGCGCGGAGCCGCGCCACCGCCTCGTCCGCCGCCTCAGCGCTGCCATCCTCGACCGCGAGGCGCAGCGTTCCCGGCGCCACATCCCCGCGCCAGCCCGTGTCACCGCGGTCCCCAAGCCGCGTGACAATCCCGCGGGCGTCCGCCTCGGCCAACCCCGCAATCACGACCGAGGTGGCGCTCACGTCCCCCTCCTCGACTCCGAGGCCGACACCGACCGCGCCCCCGAACCCCTTCGCCATGACCGACCCCGCATCGACGCCCACACGCTGCGCCAACGCCTCGGAGACCTCGCGCGCCCGCTCATCACCGCCCATGACCTCGGCCAGCACCGCTCCGAGCCGGCCACGCGCCACGCCGACGCTCAACGCGCCAACGCCCCGAACGCCGAGTGCCGCCTCGAGCATCGCTCCGACGTCGGCGGCTGCGAGCCCGTCCGCCCCGACCGCCTCGCGCGCGAGCGGGACGCGCCCCTGCACCGCGACGCCACCCTCCGACACCGTCCAGCCGACCACGACCGGAGCCCCAACGTCCACGCCCCGCGCGAACGGCAACGGCCACGGCAGGCAGTCCTGACGCGCCCAGAGCACGCCAGAGTCCGCAGCGAACCGGCCAGCGAGCCGCACCAGGCGCGCATCCGCCCCAAGCCCGCCAGCCCCCGCCTGCCAGCCTGCAGGCCCGATCCGGACCCATGCATCGCCAACCTCGACCGAGAGTCCGCCGGGCAAGGCCGCCCTGAGGACGTTCCCAGCCGCCTCCCACCTCAAAGGGACAGGCGGAACCGCGGCCGACGCGAGCCGCGTCAGCCATGCCACGACACGCGCCCGCCGCTCCCCCGCGGGCAGCTCCGCGAGCTCCGCCACCATCATCACGTCCCGCCGCGGCCCCTCCCGCAGGGCCACCGCCAGGACGCCAGCCGGATTCAGCCCGGCCGCCTCCCAGGTCGCGCCGCCGGTAAGGGACACGCCCCAGCGGGCCGCAAAGCCCGCCTCCACCTGTCGGAACCTGCTGTCACCGCCAACCAGCGCGGCCATCGCCGCAGGCCTCAGCGCCACGGCCACGCACGCGTCCGGCGGCACCTGCCCGAAGAGCGGGCTCGCGAGCACCCCGACCAGCCCTCCCACGCCAACCGCCGCACGCGGAACCACGGCCGCCGCATCGCCAGCCGCCGACGCCTCGCTCGAGACCTCGCCGTCATGCCTGCCGCACGCCGCGACCAAGAGCCAGCCTACCGCCAGCCCCGGCGCCCACGCCCACCAACCGCCGCGGCGACCGCCGTCCATGCCAACCCCCGCAGGCACCTGCAATGTGCCAGCACCTCACAACGCTACCACGCGCCGCACGGCCAACCAAGCGCGTCGTCCGCGCCCCGTGACGACCGCCAGGCGTGGCACCCGCCAAGGACCTTGCACTTTTGACGGGGCTCGCCTAAGTTCCGCCCGCGCCGAGCTCTCGTGCGCCGCCCGGCCCACGCACCAGACCGGAACCGCGACGCGCCGCCGCCACCCGACACAGCCCGAGAGGACCCAGATGCCACGCGCCTACAGTCCGCAAGCTGCCGCCGAAATCGCGAACATCCGCGGTCGCTACCCGACCAACCTCGCCGCCCTCATCCCGACGCTCTTCGTCGCCCAGCGCGAGTTCGGCGTCATCGACGAGGACGCCATGAAGCTCGTCGCGGAGACCCTCGACGTCCCGCTCACGAAGGTCAGCGCCACCGCCACCTTCTACACGATGTTCAACAAGGAACCCGTCGGGCGCTACCACGTCCAGGTCTGCAAGAACATCTCCTGCTACCTGCGCAACTCGGACGCCGTGACGCACGAGCTCTGCAAGACGCTCGGCGTTCATCCGGGGGAGACGACCCGCGACGGCCAGTTCACGCTGACCGAGGTCGAGTGCCTCGCAGCGTGCGGCCGCGCCCCCGTGGTCCAGATCAACGAGGACTATCACGAGTGGCAGACGCCCGAGTCCATTCGGGCCATCATCGACCGTCTTGGAGGCAACGCATGAGCACGTCCGTGTCCCTTGACTCCGCCAAGCCCCTCGCGGGCGCGTCGACCGCCCCGCTCACCCCGCCCAACGTCAAGCTCTACGACTTCCTGCTGCGCGACAAGCACGGCAAGGACTACCGGGACATCGCGGTCTACGAGGCCGCAGGTGGTTACGCGGCCGCCAAGAAGTCCCTTGCCATGGGCTGG
>SYAK01000468.1 GCA_005788935.1 Pseudomonadota bacterium | reverse complement strand
CGAACAGCGCGACCACGGCCGGGTCTGGACGAAGCAGGAAGCTCCTCCCGAAGCACCTGCGGGTAATCAGGATGCAAGCACCTGGAATCACAATGCGCGGTAACGTCACGAGAGCCTCCCGGAGCGCACACGTCGACGCTCTAACCCCCCAATGCCGTCGAGGCCCCGTTCCGCGCGTCCGAAATCGAACTTTTTTTTCGAGGGTCCTCGTGAGCACGCCGCAAGGCCGTTCTCAGCGACTGCGGGTTCGAGGGCGGGCCAGGTGAACGCAACCGGGGCGGCGACAGTGATCGCGGCGGGGGTGGCCCCCTTGCTCACATGTTTTCGTGCCCCCGGGTTGGCCCCATTGTTGTTCCCAGGGATGCACGCAAACCCGCTTATGAGGCTCGATTGCCCAAGCTCGGCAGACCGTTCCGGACCGTTCCGCCCGACGCTTGTGCTCGGCTGCGAAGGCCCTGCCCATGACCCGACGTCGGAACGCATACGCTGCGCCTCAGAGTCGGGCGTGACGCGACACGTTGCGGGTGGTGGCGCTCCTCCCGACCCTATGATGAGATGTCCTCATGACGACGACCGCCGTGCTCTCCTCGGGTCAGCTCCTCGCGAGCCAGTTTCGGATCCTGCAGAAGCTCGGTCAGGGCGGCATGGGCTCGGTCTGGCTCGCCGAGCAGCTCGACATGGGCCGCAAGGTCGTGGTCAAGGTCCTGAACCCCGAGCTTACCCAGACTCAGGGTACCGCAGTCGAGCGTTTCCGTCGCGAGGCACAGGCCGTTGCGCGCCTCAACCACCCGAACATCGTCCAGATCTTCGTCTTCGGCGCGACCGAGGACGGGCAACTTTACATCGCCATGGAGTTCGTCGAGGGGCGCGATCTCGGCAAGCTCATCGCCGAGGGCCCGACGCCCGAGCCGCGCGCCCTCCGCATTCTCGATCAGGTCTGCTCGGCCCTGATCGAGGCTCACAGCGCCGGAATCGTCCACCGAGACCTCAAGCCCGAGAACATCGTCCTGACCGACCGCCACGGCAACGCCGACTACGTCAAGGTCCTCGACTTCGGCATCGCCAAGCTCCACGACACGGGCGACTCCCCGACCCTGACACAGGCTGGCACCATCTTCGGTACCCCGCGCTACATGGCCCCCGAGCAGGTGCGTGGCCAGGGTGTCGACGCCCGCGCCGACATCTACGCCCTCGCGCTCATCCTCCACGAGCTGCTGACCGGTCACCACCCCTTCACGGCGACCACCGCCATCGAGTACCTCGTCCAGCACGTCAACGAGCCCATCCGCCCGCTGAGCGAGACCGCCCCCGACCTCCCCTTCAGCCCCCGCACCATCGCCCTTGTGGCCCGTGGCCTCGAGAAGGACCCCGCCGACCGCTTCCAGAGCGTCGCCGAGCTGCAACGCGAGCTGCGCGCCGCGCTGCGCGACTTCTCCGAACCCGCTCGCGGTTTCCCGACATCGTCCGAGGGCCGGCTCCGACCACCGCCGCCGTCGGGTCGCGCGCCAGGATCGCCTGCCGCAAACCGCGCATTCCCGTGGATTCCCGTCGCTGTCGCCTCTGCCGCCCTCGCGCTTGGCCTCGCGGCGTTCGCCTTCCTGCGGGACCGCCCCGAGGCGGCCACGCCGCTTGTCCCCGATGCGCCCGCCACGGCGAGCCCTGCCCTTCCGGAGCAGCCCGCCGTGAAGCCTGCGGTCGCCGAGGCGCCTCCTGTCCCCGAGGCGCTCGAACCCGAAGAGGACCGTGGACCGCTGCGGCCTGGCACCCCGATCGACGGCTTCCCGGTGCCCGCGGGGGCGCGCCCCTTCATGTCCTCGCCGCAGGCCGAGATGTACGAGGTCTACGGCGACCCCGGAGACGTCCTGCGCTTCTACCGCGCTGAGCTGCGCGGCAAATATGCCCTTCAACCCATCCCGAACGGCCTGTCCATCGCCGATCAGGCCTCGCCCTTCACCGCCGTTGTCCTGACCCAGTCGGCCGACGGCTTCTACCTGACGCTGCCGCGCAACGCCCTCGCGCCTGCCTCGCGTCACGCGTCCGACGTCCCGGTGGGCGCCGACCTCTTCGGCACCAGCGCGCCAGCCGGTTGCTCGCTCATCCTGCGCCAGGACACGACCGTCGTGCTGCGTTCGCGCCAGCCGCTTGCTGACGTCTGCCGCCACTTCATCGATCGCCACCGCGGGGCGGGGGTCAACGTCTACGAGACTGCTGGCGACACGCCGATGTGCCAGCTGACGCGCATGGAGGGGCCGGCCGACGCGTGGAACGCCATCTCGGTTCTGAACGACCCCCAGTCGCAGGGCGCGGTCATGATCTCCATCATGCGGACCACCGCAGTGGCGGCCCCGGCCGAGGAGAAGCCAGACCCCGATGCCTTGCTCGAGGCGCCTGAGGGCGGAGGCACCCCCTGAGATGCCTGAGCGTCCCCCGTTGCTTGCGCTGCCCGGGCCCCGACCGCTGCTCGCGCTGCCCGCCCCCGCTGGAGCCACCGACCTGGCCCTGGTCGCGCCGCCGTCCGCCTCGCCGCCGCGCGGGGTTTCCGAGGCCGCCGCCTCGCCGCTCGCGTTCGAGGACGACTTCACCCACCTCACCCTGCCGCTCGCGCCCGTCCCCCCGCCCGCTGCCGCTGAAGCACCGCCCGCATCACGTACCGAGTTGCGTGCAGCATACGCGATCGAGGTTGACCTCGCGCCCGCCGCGCCGCGTTCAGCCGCTGTCACGGGGACCGCGGTGCGCCCCGCCGAGCCTGATCCGTGGTCCATCATGCCCGCCCGCACGCTCCGGCGCGCTGGCTACCGTCACCTCGTGCGTCAGCGTGCCTCCGACGAGCCCGAGGATGACCTCCTGACCCAGGCCGAGCGCGAACCGCGACTGAGGCCTTCGGCCGTCGAGCCTTCGCCCGGGCCGGCGGTCATCGACCGCCATGACCTGCTGATCGTCCCCACCCGACCTGATTTCCGTGCCTCCGACCAGGGCGTGAAGGCGCTCATCCTGTGGCTCGACCGCAGCCAGCTGCTCCGCGCGCCCGAGGTCTCGAGCCTCGAGGAATTCGTCGGTCACCCCGGGCACCTTCACGCCGAGGCCTGGCGTTCCCGCATGCTCGGAGGTGCCGACCGCGCTGGCCAGCTCATCGCGCTCGGCGCTGGCAACTTCGGCCACCAGCTCTTTGTCGACGGCGAGGCCCCGAAGGGCCCGCCCGTCATCATCTCCGGTCTCATCGGCCACCGTCCGAAGCCCGGGCCGGTCCCCTTCGGGCCGCCAGGTCTCGAGGCCGCGTTCTGGCTCGCACTCATCGGTTGCCGCTTCCCGCGCGTGACGGACGCCGTGCTCGCGCGCCTCCACGACATCCTGCACCTCCGCCCGCGTCAGCACGCCGCACCCCACGTAGGCCCGGACCGGCCTGAAGGCGTCGCTGACGGTCGTTGACAGCCCCGACGCGCCGCCCTAAGCCTGCACCCCCAAGGAGGCCCCGCATGCGCCACTTCCTCAACACCCAGGACTGGTCCCGCGCCGAGCTGCAGGACATCCTCGACCTCTCGCGGACGCTGAAGTCCGACCGCATCCAGCCGCTGCTGCGCGACAAGTCCATCGCGCTGCTGTTCTTCAACCCGTCCATGCGCACCCGCTCGAGCTTCGACCTCGGCATCCGCCAGCTCGGCGGCCACGCCGTCATCCTTGAGCCCGGCAAGGGCGCCTGGCCCATCGAGTTCGAAGACGGCGTCGTGATGAACGGCGAGGCCGAGGAGCACATCGCCGAGGTCGCGCAGGTCCTCTCGCGCTACGCCGACCTCATCGCGGTCCGCGCCTTCCCGAAATTCGTCGACTGGACCGTCGACCGCGAGGACCGCGTCATCAGGCAGGTCGCCCGCTACGCCCGCGTGCCGGTCATCAACCTCGAGACCATCACGCACCCGTGTCAGGAGCTCGCCCACATGCTCGCGCTCCAGGAGCGGCTCGGCGATGTCCGCGGCAAGAAATACGTGCTGACCTGGACGTACCACCCCAAGCCGCTCAACACCGCGGTCGCCAACTCCGCGCTGCAGATCGCGACCAAGTTCGGCATGGACGTGACGCTCCTCTGCCCCGAGCCCGCCTACCACCTCGACCCGCAGTACCTCGAGGCCGCGCGCCACAACGTCGCAGACAACGGCGGCAGCTTCCGCATCAGCTACGACACCGACGAGGCCTACGCGGGCGCGGACGTCGTCTACTGCAAGAGCTGGGGCGCGCTTCCCTACTTCGGCCGCTGGGACGAGGAGAAGCCGATCCGCGAGCAGTACCGCCACTTCATGGTCGACGAGCGCAAGATGGCGCTGACGAACAACGGCCTCTTCGGCCACTGCCTGCCGATCCGCCGCAACGTCAAGGCGACCGACGGCGTCATCGACGCGCCGAACTCCATCGTCATCGACGAGGCCGAGAACCGCCTCCACGTCCAGAAGGCGCTGATGGTCCAGCTGCTCGGGAAGTACCGCTGATGCCGACCCACGACGCCCGCCCGCTCATCGCGCAGCTGCTGCGCAACCTCGGGTCGCAGCGCGAGGTCGACCAGTACCTGCGCCAGTACGCCGACCTCGAGTCGACGAAGTTCGCCGTCATCAAGGTCGGCGGCGGCATCCTGCGCGACCACATGGACGAGCTCTGCACTGCGCTGACCTTCCTGTCGCGCGTTGCCCTCTACCCGATCGTCATCCACGGCGCGGGTGAGCAGCTCTCGGACGCGCTCCGCGAGGCGGGCCACGAGCCGCGCTTCATCGAGGGGCGCCGCGTGACGGACGCCACCACGCTCGCCCTTGCGCACAAGGTATTCTCGCGTGCCAATCACGAGCTCTGTGATGCGCTCGAGGCCATGGGCACCCACGCTCGCCCGATCCCGACCGGCGTCTTCAAGGCGCGTCCGGCCGATTTCGAGACGATGGGCCACGTCGGGGAGGTCACCGATCTCGACCTCGACCCGATCGCCTCGGCCATCCGCTCGAAGGCCATCCCGATCCTCTCGAGCCTCGCCCACTCCGAGACCGGGCAGCTGCTCAACGTCAACGCCGACACGGCCACCCGCTGCCTCGCGGCGCGCCTCGAGCCCCACAAGATCATCTTCCTGACCCCGACAGGCGGCCTGCTCGACGCACAGGGCGAGCTCCTGACGTCGATCAACCTCGCCGAGGACTACGAGCCGCTCATGTCGGCCGCGTGGGTCTCGGGCGGCATGCGGCTCAAGCTCATGGAGGTCAAGCAGCTGCTTGACGCGCTGCCCGTCCACAGCTCGGTCGCGCTGACCTCGCCCGCCGAGCTGCCCAAAGAGCTCTTCACGCACCGCGGGTCGGGCACGCTCGTCAGGAAGGGCGAGCGCGTCCTGCTCTTCGAGAACACGCTCGACGGCGTTGACCTCCCGCGGCTCCGCGAGCTGCTCGAGACCTGCTTTGGCCGCGCGCTGGTCGACAACTACTTCGAAAAGAAAGACTTCTTCCGCATCTACGTGACCGAGAGCTACCGCGCGACAGCCGTCATCACCCACGAGGGGCCGATCCCGTACCTCGACAAGTTCGCGGTCACCCAGCGTGCGCAGGGTGAGGGCGTCGGCGGCACGCTGTGGGAGCGCGTCCGGGCCGACAACCCCAAGATGTTCTGGCGTTCGCGCGTCGAGAACCGCCATATCAACCCGTGGTACTTCACGAAATCCGACGGCAGCATGCGCGACCAGCGCTGGATCGTCTTCTGGTACGGCCTCGAGGATTTTGAAGAAATGCAGAGCTGCATCGCCCGCGCCTTCGCGATGGCGCCCTCGCTCGTCAGCCACGCCATCGCCGAGGCGGGGGCCTGATGCTCCCGCGGGTCGCCCTCATCGGGGCGCGGGGCTACGTCGGGGCCGAGCTGATCGCGCTCCTCGCCGGGCACGGCGCGCTTGACCTTGCGGTCGTCAGCTCCCGCGAGCTGGCTGGGCAGCGGGTGCGTGACCACGTCGCGACCGCCCCTGACGAACTGCGTTACGTCCAGCTCGAACCACAAGACGTCGGGCGCCACGCCGACATCGACGCCTGGATCCTCGCGCTCCCGAACGGCCTCGCCGCGCCCTGGGTCGCCGCGGTCGAGGCCAGCCCGCGTCCCGAAGCGGTCGTCATCGATCTCTCGACCGATTTCCGCGCGGCGTCCGTGGCGCCTGACGCGCCATGGGTCTACGGCCTCCCGGAGCGACACCGCGCTCGCCTCCGCGGCGCCCGTCGCATCGCGAACCCCGGCTGCTACGCGACCGGGGTCCAGCTCGGGCTCGCACCGATCCTCGACCTCCTCGCAGGCCCAGCCCACGCCTTCGGCGTCTCGGGCTACTCGGGGGCTGGCACCACCCCATCGCCGCGCAATGACCCCGAGGCGCTGCGCGACAACCTGATGCCCTACGCTTTGTCTGGCCACGCCCACGAGCGCGAGGTCCGCGACCAGCTCGGTCACCGCATCCATTTCATGCCGCACGTCGCGCCGTTCTTCCGCGGGATCACGTTGACCCTGTCGTTCGAGACCGCCGCAGACCTCACGGCCGACCACCTCGCCAACCGCTACCGCGCCCTCGCCGCGGCGGAGCCCCTCGTCAGCTACAGCGACGCCGTCCCGCTCGTCCGCGACGTGGCCCACCATCACGGCGTCCGCATCGGCGGACTCGCCTTCGAGCCCGCGACAGGCCACGGCGCGGTCGTCGTGACCCTCGACAACCTGCTCAAGGGAGCGGCCACCCAGGCGCTGCAGAACCTGAACCTCGCGCTCGGCCTGCCCGAGCTGCACGGCGTCCCGACCGCCTGAGCGGTCTCCGAGGCGGTCGCGATGCATCGCTGCGCGCAGGGTCGGGTGTCCATCGGGTCGGTCCTCGAGACCCCGGTCGACGCGGTCCTCACGGCGGGTGCAGCAGGCGGAAACCTCCGCGTCGCGGCTGCAGCCGGTGTGTCTCTCTCAGTCAACCATGTCGACGCATTCGTCATAACATGTTGAACACATGGGTGATTGGGTGGAAGCTTCGGCGTCGGGTCGGGTGGATCGGGCGCAAGATCAAGCCCTTGACCACCCCCTTGGCCCCGTCGTCGGTCGAGTGCCCAGACTGTGTGAAATGACCCACTCCCGCGATCTCCGCCCGCTGTCGGCACCTCCCCCAGACACCGGCATCTCGCCACGACCGATCGTGGACACGGGCCTCCCCGACATGGTCAGTTCACGCCGTTCTCTCTCTGAGTGAGACCCCGTCCGCGCGTGCGAAGGGAGGTGTGCTCCCCCCACGACGCGGACGTTTTCGTCTGGACGCCCCGTGCCGACTCCGCCCGCGATCGCCCGCCTCAGCGTGGCTCCCATGATGGACTACACCGACCGCTGCTTCCGCGCGGTCCTGCGTCCTCTGACGGTCGGCACGCTGTTTTACACCGAGATGATCAACGCGAACGCGGTCGTCCGCGGACGACGCCACGATCTGCTCGACTTCGACCCCGCCGCCGAAGGACCTGTCGCGCTGCAGCTCGGCGGCGACGATCCCGTGACGCTCGCCGAAGCCGCCGTCATCGCCGAGGACCGCGGCTACGTCGAGGTCAACCTG
>SYAK01000467.1 GCA_005788935.1 Pseudomonadota bacterium | reverse complement strand
GGCGCTCGTGGCGCTCGCGCGGATCCGCGACGAACTCGGGCTCGACGCCGATGCGGTCGTGAGCTGGCAGGAGGCGGTCAGGCGCATGCCGCGTCGGGTCGACGTCCACGAAGGGCTTGTCGCCGCGCTGGGACGGACGGGGGCGACGGACGCGCTGGTGCGGGCGTGGGATGGGCTCGTCAAGGTGGCTGGCGGCGAGCCGCGGCATCTCATGGCGCGCATCGACGCGCTGATGGGGCTCGGGCGCGACGCGGACGCGCTCGCGGCGCTGCGGTCGCTTGGCAAGGCGACGGGCGGTGATCCCGGGCTGGTGACCGAGCTGATCGGCCGCTGGCTGAGGCGCGCGAACCCTTCGGATCGCAAGGAGATCGAAGCGCTGTTCCGGCAGCTGCGCCAACTCGAGCCGGGTGAGGCCGACCACGTCGTGGGGCACGGCGGCTATCTGTGGTCGCTCGGCGACAAGGCGGGCGCGCTCGCGATCTGGCGCGAGCTTGCTCAAGGGGCTGCGGGGCCAAGCCGGATGGCCGAGGTCCTGCTCGAGCACGACCTCCTCGACGAGGCGCAGGCCGCGCTTGACGCGAACAGCTCAGCTGGGACGGAGCGGCCCGAGGTCCTGCGTCTGAGGGCGCGCATCGCGGAGAAGCGGCGGCGTGATCAGGACGCGGCGATCCACTGGCTCGGCGCGGTGCGCGGTGCAGCTGAAGGCTCGGCGCTCGCGGCCGAGGCGCGGGAGCGGCTGCTCGCGATCTGGAAGACGGCGCACCAGCTCGAGGCGAAGGCGCGCGAGCTGGCCCGCGGCTTCACGGGGCGTGACAACCAGCTGCTCGAGCCCGCGGGGCCCGCGGCCCTCGCCGACGCGCGTCTCGCTGTCGAGGCCCTCCTGATGCTCGGCCTGACCCCGGACGCGCGGTCGCTGGTCGCGCACATGGCGCGCCGAGGCGCAACAGGCAGCGCCATGGACCGACTTCAGGAACAGCTCGCGCTGCGTGACGGTGACAGGGGCGCCGCGGCGGACTTCGCCGAAGCGCTCGCGCGAGCCGATCGGCCGCGGGCGACGATCCACTTCCAGCGCGCGGTGGAGCATGCACGGGCCGCAGGCGACCTGGCGCGGGCCGAGCGTCTGGCG
The DNA here is from genome assembly GCA_005788935.1 of Pseudomonadota bacterium. Next base: position 8,413 of record SYAK01000467.1, on the reverse strand, counting down.
CTCGCCGCCGTGACGCTCAACCCCGGTGAGGCCTCTGCGCGGGTCTTGCTCGGCGACGTGGCGGCCGCAGCCGGGCGGAACGCGGAGGCGGCCGCGGCGTGGCAGCGGGCGCTCGATCTGACGCCAGGCGATGCAGAGGTCCTGTTGCGGCTCGCGGCTCTCGCACGCACCGAGGGTGATGCCGTGCGCGAGGCCAGCGCGCTTCAGGGCGTGCTGCGCGATGGGCGGGACGGGCACGCGGTGCAGCGGGCCGTGCGCCGCCTCATCGAACTGAGCGTCGACGCGACGGTGCCGCGGGACCTGCGGCAGAGCCTCGAGGCCGCCATCGACGCCGCAGCGACTCGGGGGGCCCACCGCGACCAGGCGGCGGCGCTCCTCGTCAGCCACTTCGAACGGGAGGCCCTGCGCCTCGCGGCCTCTGGCGCGGCGAGTGGGACGGATGCGGGCCGCGTCGCGCTCGCGAGGCGTGCCCAGGGCATCCTGCTCGTCGCGCTCGGCGGGGTTGATGAGGCCGCCCGCGATCAGGCCCTGCGCGTGCTTGAGCGCCTCCGCCCCGACGGCGCTGTGTCGGGGCTCGTGCGCCTCGCGTCGCGGCAGCTCCCGTCAGGTGGCAGCGGACAGTCGCCCGAGCTCGTGATGGCGGGCCGTGCCATCGCGGCCCTCGGTCACATCGGGACGCCCGAGGCCCGCGCCGCCCTTGTCGCGCTGATGCCGACCGTGCCCCCGCGTCTGCGCGAGGTCGCGGGGTGGGCGCTCGGTCGCTCGGGGGTTTGGCCAGGGCTCGAGGCGTGGATGGCCACCGGCCTTCGCGAGCGGACGATCGCCGGCCTCGCGGCCTCGCGTGTGCCGTCCGCCGCCTCCCAACCGATCCTGGCGCGGCTCCTCGATGATCCGGTGCAGGAGGTCCGAGAGATCGCGATCCGCGGGCTTGGGCGCGTGGCCGCGACCCGCGGCGACGTCGTCTCCGAGGCGACCCGCGAGGCGGCTGTCCAGGCGATCGCGCGCGCCCTCGCCGACCCGCGCAACCATCGCTCCGAGCTCCTCGCCGCGCTGCGCCTCGCCTGCGCGAGCGTCGCGAGCCAGGAGGCGGCCGCCACGCTGGCCGACCTGGTGGCAGGCCAGCTCTGGACGGGGCCACTCGAGGACACGCTGCTGATCGGGCTGCTCGCGGGCCTCGTCGCGCCGCCCGGGTCAGCGCCGGATGCGAATACAGATGCGTTCAATGCATCTTACGATGCGCTCTTTCGCCCGGCCTCGGGCATGCTTCAGTGGAGCGGGCCGATCCGCACCTCGACGCCCGAGGTCACGGCGCCCCGTGGCGCGCCCCTCGCGCTTTCGCCGCGCCTCGCCGCCGCGATCGCGCGACAGCTCGCGGCCATCTTCGACGGGCAGGCGCGCGACGCTGCGGTCGCCCGGGCGGCGCGTCAGCAGGCCATCCTCGCGGCTTCATGGCCCCCCTCCGACCCGGGTGCTCGGGCCCGTACCGTGACCGCCCTCGCGCGTGTCGCGGGCGAACCAGGGCCGGTCGAGGTCCGTGCGGGCGCGCTCTCGTGGCTCGGACAGCTTGATCCGACCGCCGCACGCGAGGCCCTCGCCCGGGTCCCTGCGGCCGATCCCTGCGAGGCGTGGCGCCTGACGACCGGCCTGCCGCTCCTCGCGCGGATGCCGGCTCGGTCCGAGGCCCCCCTGCCACCACCCGCACCCGCCTGCCTCGACGACTTCTCGCTTGCCGAGCGATCGCAGCTCGGGACGCGCGCGGGTGAGCTCGTCGACGCGACGGCCCGGGCCTGGCTCGCCACCGCCGACCGCGCGGTCGTCGAAGGTGTCCTGATGGGCCTCTTGAGGCGCTCCGACGGCCTCCCGGCGCCCGCTGCACTCGAGGCGCGCCTCGTCGAGCTGGCTCTCGGCGTCGATCCTCACCTCGCGGAGGGGGCCGCCCGCGCCGTCGACGCCCTCGGCCTGCCAGTTACCGCGCTCGCCGTGAGCCCGCATGCGGCTGTCCGGGCTGTCGCGACGGGGGCTGGGCGCGACCGAGCCCGCCGCTGAGGCCGTGCTCGCGCCTCCGACTGCCGGAAGCGCCGTTTGGCCGTTGCGGTCAACGCCGCGAGCGCTATGATCCCCCTTCGAAAACGTCCGCGCCTCTCTCTCCGCGGACGCCCACCATCCCGGAGCATCCGACCATGGCCGCGTTCAGACTGACCCTCCTGCGGGGCGACCGGGAGGAAGGGACCGTCTTCGACCTCCCGGAAGGCCGCACCGCCATCGGCCGCGGCAGCACGAGCGACCTCGTCTTCCCGCAGGATCAGGCCCTCGACGCCGTCCACTGCGTCTTCACGGTCGCCAGCGGCCGGGTGACCGTGCGCGACGAGGGGCACCGCAACGGCGTCTACCTGCAGGTCCGCTCGTCGACCGCGTTGATGGACGGCCAGCAGTTCATCTGTGGGGAACAGATCTTTCGCTTCGAGCGCTACCGCCAGTTCCCGGTCGTCATGGGCGCGGATGGCGCCGTCTTCAGTGGGACCCCGATGAAGCCGTGGCGCTTCCGCGTCGTCCAGATCCTCGACGGCGGCGAGAGCGGGCTCGCGGTCTGCGCCTTTGGCAAGAGCCTGACGATCGGGCGCGAGGGGTGCGACATGAACTTCATGCACGACCCCTTCATGAGCTACAATCACGCGCGCATCGAAGAGCGGCAGGGTCACTTCATCATCAATGACCTGCAGAGCACGAACGGCGTCTTCGTGCGCATTCAGGAGCAGCACCCGCTCGAGCCCGGCGACAGCCTCTTCATGGGCCGCCAACTGCTGCGACTCGACCAGGGTTGAGCCCGGACCGACCCGGACCGATGACCGTTCGAGGGCGTTCCCGCGCCAAGCCGCGGGTTCAGGGCGCGAAGACCGCCACCGCCGCGGCGCCAAGGCCGACAACGACCGCGAGGACGACCACGAGCTTCCACCGCTGCGGCGGGCGATGCGCTGCCAACTTCGGGTTTGGCAGCTCCTTGTGGGTCACGGCGGCCTGCGGATCAGGATGCGTCACCGCGTTTGCGCGCAGGGTCCCGGCGGTGCCGACGTCGCGCAGCGTCGCGTCCGTCTGAGCCCGCTCGGCTCGCCGCGGTCGCGGGTCGGGAGCAAGCCCCGTCGCTTCGGGTCGCTTGACGATGGGGCTCGCGCCTTGCGGTGGTGGCTCGGCGGGGCCGCCGAGCTGCTCGGTCAGCGACTCCTGAGGCCCTGGCATGGACGGCCGCATCACGGTCGGCTCGGCCGCTGCGGCCGCTGCGGCATCGAGAGGGCGTCGCGGAGGTGGCATCAGCGACGAGCGCGGGCCTGCTGGCGTCTGCCGTGGTGTCGCGTCGGGCGTGACGCTCGCGGTTGCGCCGGCCTCGCGCCGCGGAGGCGGCATCAGTGAGGACTGCGGGGCCTTCGACGTCGCCCGCGGTGCTGTCCCAAGGTGGCTCCCGCCGCCACTCGCGCCGCTATCCCGCGCCTCGGGCAGCGGCAGCTCGGAGGCCTCGATGAGGACGGAGATCGGGCGCAGATCGACCGCGGTGCGCATGTCGACCTGCCCGCGCTGCGCCTCGGGCGGCGGGTTCGCGACGAGCTCACGCTCGATCCGCTCGAGCTCGGCGTGCACGTCCATGGCGCTCGCGGGGCGATCCTCGCGGCTCTTGGCGAGCAGCGTGATGATCAGATCCCGAAGCGAATCGGGCAGATCCTCGCGATAAACCTTCGGATCCGGGATCGGCTGCGTGATGTGGTAGGTGACCGTCTCGATCGCCGAATCCCCCTGAAACGGCATGCAGTCCGTCACCGCGCGAAACAGCAGGACCCCGAGCGCGTAGAGATCCGAACGCGCATCGAGCTTCTCGCCGCGCGCCTGCTCGGGGCTCATGTACTCGGGTGTCCCGCAGACGATGCCGACCCGTGTCTGGAAGGCCCGCGTGCTGCGCGAGTGGCCGTCCTCGATCTTGGCGATGCCGAAGTCGACGACCTTGACGTGATCGGGCGCGTTGCGGCGGTCCTCGATCATGATGTTTTCGGGTTTCAGATCGCGGTGCAGGACGCCGTTGGCGTGCGCTTCGTCGAGGGCCGCGCAGATCTGACGCGCGATACGCACGACGCGCAGGTGGTCGAGCGGATACGCGCGCTCGAGCAGGTCCGCGAAGTCGATGCCCGCGATGAACTCCATCGCGATGAACAGCGCCCCGTCGGCGAGGGAGCCGAAGTCGATGACGTGGACGCAGTTCGCGTGGTTGAGGCGACTCGCCGCCCGCGCCTCCCGATGGAAGCGCTGCACGAGCTCGGGGTCCTCCATCAGGTGGCGATGAAGGACCTTGATGACGATCGTCTTGCCGAGGTTGACCTGCTGGGCGCGGTAAATCGTGCCCATCGCACCCGCCCCGATGGGGGCCTCGATGCGGTACTTCTGCAGGACCGTCCGCCCGACGAGCGGGTCCGCCCCCGCCGCCGCCGCTTCCCCGCCGCCACTGGTCGCAGCCCGCGACTGATCCGCGCCGCAGTGGACGCAGAAGCGGTGGTGTTCCTCGGCGGCAGCGCCGCATTTCCAGCAGACCGGCACGCTTGACGCCTCCAGACCGGGCGCGTCGCCCGCGCGACAGTGTAGCACACCTCGTGGCTCGCGCGAATCTTCCCGCAAACGACGACGCGCCCCCAGAGGAGCGCGTCGCGAGGCCTGAATCCGCGCGGCGCGCGGTCGGCCGGTCTCAGAAGTAGAAGTGGAAGGCCGAGCCCCAGCTCGCACCCGAGCCGCCGAGCTTCATCGTCAGCGTGTCGGCGCCGACGTCGATGTGCATCCCCACCTGACCGCCGACCGAGAAGTGGTCGGTGAAGAAGTGTTCGACGCCGAGGACGAGGTCGACGACCGTGCTGTCCGCGTCGATGAGGCCAAGCGACAGGCCGCCACCCGCGTACAGGTTGGTGTCGTTGGCGCGGGCGAAGTTGAAGAGGCCGCGCAGGCTCAGGCCGAGGTTGAACGCGCTGCTGTCGGCCGGGGTGGGGTCGTCGTCACCGACGTAGCCCGCGCCGATGGTGGCCTGCAGGCCGAAGTGCGAGAGCCAGTAGCGGAGGTTGAGCCCGCTGCCGCCGCCCGCTTCGTGCTGGGCGCCAATGCCGAAGCGGCCTTCGACGTCCTTGGCCGAGGCGGAGGTGGTGGCTGCGAGGGGGAGGGCCGCCGCGAGGGCGAGGGTGGCTGCGGTCTTCTTGAGCATGTTCCGGACTCCTGGCTTGAAGAGAATCGCGCGAGACGCGCACGAACGGACACGGCTTCTGCCGCGCGTCCACAGTAGGTGCGGCACGCGACGCGTCAAGAATCGTCCAGAGCGAGCGCTCGGCTGGTACAAGGCTCTCACATCCGCGCCACAGGCTGGTACGCGCCCTGCCTCCCGGTCATCCTCGGGACACCACCGCGAGCCCTGTCAGCCGGTCATGCAGCGTCCGTCGTCGGGTGTCGACGAAGCCCCACCACCACGTGGCGCCGCCAAGGAATCCGAGGCCGAGGCCGAGAATGACCCACGCAAGGAGGCGCGTCCGACCCGAAGGCTGACGCGTGGTCACATCGACTGGCGCGAGGCGCATGACACGCAGGCCGAGCGTCAGCCCGAAGGACGAGAGCTGCAGGCCCAGCACGAGTAGCACCGCGACCGCGGCCCCTGTCAGCCCGACGACGGTGCGGGCGGTCTCGAGGTGGATGTAGTCGACGACCACGTCGAGCAGCGCCCACGCCGGGATGTCCGGAGGTGACGGGTCGCTCGCGACCACGGCCGAGAGGACGAGCACCGCGAGCCCACCCGCGACGCCCGCGTCGAGCAGCGCCGCGACGAGGCGGCGCCAAAGCGGACAGGCCGCCACCGAGGTTGCGTCAGCGCGCGAAGACGTCATGGCCGAGGGCCTCCGCCTCTTTCTGCAGGTGAGTCGCCTCGCGCGCGCTGAAGGCGGCGCAGGCGTCGTGGAGCCTCGGCTCGAAGAGGGCATGGGCCGAGGTGGTGAGGACCGGCAGGAAGCCGCGCTTCAGCTTGTGGGTCTCGCCGCCCGCACCCGCCTCGAAGATGCGGACGCCGCGCGCGAGGCAGTCCTCGATGGCGGCATAGGTGCAGACCTCGAAGTGCAGCCCCGGGACCTCGTCGAGGGCGCCCCAGTAGCGGCCGAATCGCCGCCCGGCGTGCTCGAGGTTCAGGGCGCCGCCGATGATGTGCCCCCCGCGCCAGGCCAGTGTCAGTTGCAGGTGCCGTCGCAGCTCCGGGGCCCAGAGTCGCTCGAAGAATGCCGCATTCAGATACCGGCGTCCGTGAACGTAGCGATCGATGGTCGCGCCGTAGAACGCAAAGGCGTCGTCGCGCCAGCGGTCCTCGATGGCGAGCCCGTGGTGGTGGGTCACCGTCACGCCTGCAGCCGCGACCTGTCGCCGCTCCCGCCGGATCTGGTTTCGCCGGTGGGACGGGAAGCGCGCGAGGAAGGCCTCGAAGTCTCCGTAGTCCGCGTCACGCCAATGGAACTGGCAGCCGACGCGCGGAAAGAGGCCGGCCTCGCGGGCGATCGCGATGTCTTCCGCGCATCCAAACAGCAAGTGAATGCCGGCACAGCCTCGCTCGACCGCCGCACTCGCCGCCGCCGCGATCAAGGCCGACCGGATCACGGCCTGTTCAGCAGCGGCCGCGTCCGGATCCGCGAAGAGGCGCCGCCCCGCGACAGGCGTGAACGGGGCCGCGAGGACGAGCTTCGGGTAGTACGGCAGCCCCGCTCGCGCGGCCGCGTCGGCCCACGCGAAGTCGTAGACGAACTCGCCGAGCGAGTGGTGCTTGACGAAGGCGGGCGCGAGCCCGACGACCGTGTCCCCGCGCCGCATCACGAGGTGCTGCGGCTCCCAGCCGCGGGTCGCGCCGAGGCACCCGGTGTCCTCGAGGGCCGCCAGGAAGGCGTGCGTCAGGAAGGGCGTCCCGTCCGGGTCACCCGTCACGAGTCGGTCCCAGACCTCGGCCGGGATGTCCCGGACCGAGGCGACAGTCCTCGCGGTCAGTGCCCCAACGGGAGCCGTCGGTGCGCCTGTCATGGAACCCCGACCGCCGCCGCGCGCAAGGATGCCAGCGCCTGCTCGGCCATCCGCTCGGCGGGGCGCCGCATCACGATGCGCTCGGCGACCCGTCCGAGGACGCCAGGCACCTGATAACTCAGACTGTAGTCGATGGTGACGCCGCCCGCCGTCGCGCTCCCGACGCGCACCGCCTCCTCCATCGCCTCGAAGCGGGCCCCGCCGACGGGCTCCACCGCCCACGCCAGCTCGGTCCCGGGCTCGTGCCGCGTGACGCGCAGGGTCGCGGGCACGGCGAGCTTCTCGATGCGCAGCGTCGCGCGCCACTTCGCGCCGACCGCCAGGTCACCACCGCGCCCGATGGCCTCGAGGTCCGTCATCCACGCGCTCCAGCGCGTCCGGAGGCGGGGGTCCCCGACAAGCTCCCACACGCGTTCCCGCGGCGCGTCGACGGTCGCGGAGGCCGCGATCCGGATGTGTTCCGGCGCGGTCGAGGCCCACATCAGCATCCCGCCGAAGGCCCCGAAGGCGAGCCCGAACAGCCCGCCGAGGATGAGGACCGTCGGCCGTACCTCGCGCGGCCCCTCGGCCCCGTCGCGCGGCCGTCGCCAGTGCGCGAACGTCGCGGCGACGATGAAGGAGGACGGCATGCCCGCGAGCAACCACACCCCCGGGAAGCCCCAGAGCAGCGTCGCGAGCAGGGTCTGGGCTGCCAGGAGGGCTGGGAAGAGCTTGCGGATCATGGCGAGAGCGGTCTCCGTGGGTGGCGAGGCTGCCTAGCAGGGCGCATCCGGCGCTGCAAGGAGGCGCACCCGAAACCGCGCCCGAGGCCGCGCGGACGCGCCCCGCTCCCAGGCCGCCCGGTCCTCCTGGCGCGCGGTCCGCCAGCGCGTTCCTCGTCACGCCACAGGGCCACGCCACAGGGCCACGCCACAGGCCCACGCGACAGGGCCACGCCACAGGGCCACGCCACAGGCCCACGCGACAGGGCCCGTCCCCGTGCGAGGGCGTGCCGCGTCCCGATTGACGGGCGGCCGAGGCAGGGTTACCTTATGCCATCGCGCGCGCGGCTCGGGTCTCGCGCCGATGCCCCCTCCGAGGTAGACCATGTCCGAGCGCACCTGCCCGCTGTGCGGCGCCAACTTCAGCAATCTCTACCGCTTCTGTCCATTCGACGCGACCTCGCTCGTCGAGATGGCGGCCCCCGAAGAGGCCCCGCTCGCCCGCGCCGCCGAGGTCACGCGCGGCCCCGTGACGCGTCGCGCGGTGGTCGCCCGCACCACGAGCCAGGCCAACATGCCAGCTCAGCCCGCCCGCGCGGCCACGGACGAGGCTCCGACCCGCATGGAGCCGGTCGTTCGCCCGCAGGCGG